>CAZOAD010000012.1:40823-55230 GCA_964577705.1 uncultured Mesohalobacter sp. | reverse complement strand
GTAAAATACACACAAATATCACCAGCCAATCCGCAAATATCGATGGTTTTACAGCCCTTGTCTTTGAGATAACCGGCCAAGCCAGTAGATTTTTTGTGATGGTTATCGTAAAAGGCACTATAGCTATCAATTTTAGAATCGGTTCCTTTCCTAAAGATAGTTTCGATACAATTGGTTCTCATATCAGGATGAAATTCTGCACCCTTAGTCCCTTGTACACAATGATCTGGCCACAGCGTTTGCTTATAACCGTCGATCATTTTATCTTCAAAAGCCTTGTGGTTATCGTGATTGGATGCAAAGCTGATGTGGTGTTGTGGATGCCAGTCCTGGGTAGCCAGAACTAAATCATATTGAGGCTGAATCAAATTGATATGAGACACAATGTCGTCTCCTTGTTTTACCTCCAGGTTGCCACCAGGCATAAAATCGAGTTGAGCATCTACGATCAATAAAGTTTTCATGAGTTTTTGCTTTTGTAGTGATTTCTCAGTTCATCGCGTTCTTTTAGCAATCGATCGGAAATTCCGATTTTGTAGATATGAGGGTTTTCAAAACGTTGAAATTCTTCGGTAAATTCTGATAAACGCTTTCTGGAATAGGCCTTTATTTCGGAAAGTGATTTTGCGGGTAGCAAGCGTCTTCCGTTTTCCATCACCTTCGAAAGTAGTGGCTCTGCTGAGCAATTCGAAAATGAAAGCGATTTGGACACATCGAAGGGGTGGTTCATGTGTTTGACGTCGGATTCTTCTCTTAAGGTCACTGCATCTGCCCCAGCGAGATCACCCTTGGAGTTTCTTAGTCTGTAAACTTGTTTTTTATGAGGCATGGTGAGTTTGGAAAGATTTTCTGATAACTTAATGCGAGGCTTGCCATTGGCAAAAGCCAATTTATAGACTCCATCTAATGCAGCATCGGGATCCCCTATGACTAGGTTGGTCCCTACCCCAAAAACATCCAGTGGGCCACCTTGTTCTTTCAAGCTTCTGATGACGTACTCATCGAGTTGATTGGAAGCTGCAATTTTCACATCTTCAAGACCTGACTCATCCAAGGCTTTTCGGCATTGCTTGGCGAGGTAAGCAAGATCACCACTGTCTAAGCGAATCCCTTTTAAATGTTCACCTCTCAACTTCATTTCTAAGCCGATTTTGATCGCATTTGGTAAGCCACTTTTGAGTGTATCGTAAGTATCGATAAGTAAAATCGTATTATCAGGATGACTTTCAGCAAAATCTCGAAAAGCAGTGAGTTCGTCATCATAGCTTTGCACATAGGAATGCGCCATAGTTCCTGAAATTGGAATATTGAAATCTTTACCTGCTACAACGTTGCTAGTCGCTTCAAAACCGCCAATGTATGCAGCTCGAGTTGCATAGTAGGCTCCTGTGCTCTGAGCACGACGCATCCCAAAGTCAATCAATTTTTGATCGCCAGCAGATTTTCGAATACGACTTGCCTTGGTAGCAATAAGGGTCTGAAAATTAAGGACATTAAGCAAAAGGGTTTCGACTAACTGGGCTTCTATCATTGTTCCTTCAACCTGAAGAACAGGTCTGGTAGGAAAAACAATGTCGCCCTCAGTTGAGCTAAAAATATCTCCTTTAAATTTAAAATCTTTGAGGTAGTCGATAAATTCAGAATCCAAACCCTGATCTTTCAAATAATCCAAGTCTGTTGTGGAAAACTGAAAATCTTCTAAGATATCTAAAAGTGTTTCCAAGCCCGCAAAAATTGCATAACCTCCTTGGAAAGGAAGTCTTCTGAAAAAATAATCAAAAACAGCTCTGTTATGGTGTTGCCCTTTTTGGTAATAGACTTGAGCCATACTTATTTGATACAAGTCGGTATAAGTGGCGGTATATTGATGCATCTGACTTACGTTTATTCAAATTTAGAAATTGAGCAGGTCTTAAACTTAAGATAGAGTATAAATAATTGCTAAAACAAAACCTCTTTCAACTATTTTTTAGGTTGGGCACTTCAAAACAGATGCGGGTCCCTTTTCCTTCCTCTGAGTAGTCAACCCAAATACTTCCTCCGTTTTCTTCAACAAAGGTTCTGCATAAGACTGTCCCAATTCCTTTTCCTTCCTCTTTATTGGTGCCAATAGAGGAAATGATGGAGCTATTGCTGAACAGATGTTTAGCAACTTTATCGCTCATACCTACTCCTGTATCTTGAACGCATATTCTATCAAACCCTTCAACGTGTGTGGCAGAGACTGAAATTTTATCCCCTTTGTGACAGAACTTTACAGAGTTTGAAATCAAATTCCTAATCACCAGTTTTAAAGTATTCACATCTATATACATTTCGAAATCCTCAGGAATTTTGTTCTCAAAATGAAGATTTTTATCTCTTAAAGGAGAGGAAAAAAAATTGTAAAGATTATCAATTTCGGGCTTAAGACGCAATACTGTTTTTTCTACCTGAGCTTCATTTAAAGATTCACTGGCCCAGTTGAGTAAATTATCGATGAGCAATCGAGTAGAGCTTATGTTTTTATTGATCTCTGGAAACCAGGACTTGAATTCTTCGTCTGAAATCTGTTGTGAACCATAGAGGTCGAAGATTTGACTTAGGCTGTTTACAGGGCTTCTAAGGTCATGGGAAATGATAGAAAAGAGCTTATTTTTTTGAAGGTTGGATTGCTTAAGCTTTAGGTTTTTTCTTTCAATTTCTTCATTTTTCAATTTCAATATCTTATTGGTTTTCGATTTATTTCTTTTGATCCAAAGAAGTAAAATAACGACAATCACCAATAAAAAAAAACCCACCCCCAATCCTAGAATATAATTTTCTCTTTTATTGACTTCCAACTGCTTAGAGAGCAATTGTTTTTCGGTTTCCAGCTCCAGGTTTTTTGACAAATTATTATACTCAAGCTCTGCTTCTAGTTTTCCAAGAGCTTTGCTTTTGTCCTTATCAAATAAACTATCTTTTAACTTGGTGTGAATTTCAAGATAATCTAAAGCTTTGCTGTACTTCCCCTGTGCTTTATAGACTCTAAAAAGCAATTCTGCAGATGAAGATTCATTTGGTAAAGCTTCTATATCTCTGGAGATTCTATATGCTTTGTTAGCATATACTAAAGCTGAGTCAAGGGTTTTTTGAGCCAAATGGATCTCAGCTAAACCCGAATAAACCTCTAGACCGGTATATTTATCACCAATTTCTTCTGCAATGGATTTAGCTTTATAATAATAACTCTTAGCCTTTGACGTATCTTGAAGCATTTGGTGATTTAAAGCCATACTTGATAAAGCATTGGCCATGTTCATCCTGTTGCCTTGTTCTTTATAAATGGTTAGTGTAGTATCCAATGTTTTTAATGCTATCGAATACTGTTTTTGGTTGGTTTGAATAATTGACAAATTGGAAAGAAGACTTGCGTAGGCCTTTCTATCTACATCTTTAAGAGCTGCAATAGCTTGTTTATAAAGAGTTGCGGCTGTGGTATCATCATCTATGTCGAGGTAGGTATTCGCAAGATTATTAAGAATAATGCCTTGAAGTCTTGGGTTATTAATCTCCTTGGCAGAAGATAAAGCCTTTTCGAAGTAATCTATAGATTCCAGATATTTCCCTTGTTTACGTGAAATATTAGCCAAATTATTAGACATCCCTAAGACCTGACGAGTATTTTCAAGCTTCTCAAAGATTTTAAGGCTTTGTGTAAACTTAGATTTTGCCACATTAAGGTCTCCTTGATTTTCAGCAATAATACCTTCACCACTTAAAATACTCGCTGCTGTATTTTGATTTTTCAAGTCATCGTTAATACTTCTAGCCTGAGCAAAGTAATCTAAGGCTTTATCAAAATCACCTTTGTTTTGAAAGGCATTGCCTATATTTATTAAGTTATCCACAACGCCTTGCTGAGCGTCTATCTTTTCGTAAGAAGACTTTGCCAGTTTAAATTTTTCTATAGCCAGATCACTTTCCCCGTAGTTTTTTAAAAGTATCCCATAATTATGGTATGCTCTCCCAAGCTGTTTATTGTCTTTGAGAGATTTAAAAATCGAAACCGCTTCTTCTATTTTGGCCCTGCTTTCTTTTTGATTTCCAGCGTAGTAGTAATAGGTAGACTGAACAATCAACCCAAGACCTTTACCCTTTTGGAAATTAATTGTTTTGGAAAGATTTATCGCTTTTTGAGAATAGGGAAGAATGCTATCGTAACTTATGTTGATAAACTCAGTAGCAATGTGAGTTAGAATAACAGCTCTTGTGGTGTCTATTTTAGATTTAGACAATTCAATTTTTAAACTATCAATCTTAGGATTAGATCCATAAGCATGTAAGTTTAAAAGTAAAATAAAACTTAATAAATAAATGGATTTCATGAACTATATTGGTAAAGCAATATAGCTGTTTTTTAGATATTATGAATAGTTTAACAAAAATTATTTCTTGTATTTTATGTACCCGAAATACATCCAGCAAAACATGAAGTAAAGAGAACGAAATATGGATAAGTGTTCTACATTTCGATAGAATTCCCACTGATATTTGATTAGGCTTTTTTTATTCCGTGATAACGAATTTTCTCTGATTCTGTAAATAGCATGCGTGTTTTTTATTCCGTAGGCATATTTAGTTGTTTTCAAATATTTCAGCCATAAGCCCATATCCTGACGTTTGCGGATGAGAGGCATTTCTTTTTTACCCAATTGAGATGTATCAATAACTGCAGTAAGGCAACTAATCGAATTGGACTTTAAAATGTCGGTGTAGGATACTTTAAGAGGGACATGAAAATCTGAATAGATAAAATCTAATTTTTCATTGGATCGCTTATAAGAAGCGAAAACAAAATTATAGCAATTTGCTTCCATAAATGCTAATGAATCTTTCAAATGATAATCAAACCAAATGTCATCGGCGTCTAGGAAGGCAAGATACCTACCCTTAGCTATTCTAATTGCAGTGTTTCTACTAACTGCAGGACCAGCATTTTTTTTTAATTGTATAGCTTTGATTCTGGAATCCTCACTTGCAAAAGCTTGAATTATACCAAGTGAATTATCTGAGGAACAATCATCAACTAGAATGAGCTCCCAGTTTTGAAAAGTTTGATTTCTAACTGAAGCTATGGTTTCTGCTATAAATTTTTCAGCATTATATACAGGTGTTATAATTGAAACCAAGTCATTCATCAATACGCTTTTTTCTCTCCTTTGATAGCATTCATAACCGTTTGAACCAAGATTTTTAAGTCCAGTAATAACGACCAGTTCTCCAGATAGAAAATATCGTATTTTACTCTATTGATGATATCTTGGTCTGTCTCCACCTCTCCTCTATAACCACTTACCTGAGCAAGGCCGGTAATACCTGGTTTAATGAAATGCCTCACCATAAACTTGTCTACATTTTCTGCATACATATGGGTGTGACTTACCATATGAGGTCGAGGTCCTACAACACTCATATCTCCAAGTAGAACATTGTAAAATTGAGGTAATTCATCTAAGCTCGTTTTACGCAACAAACGCCCGACTTTAGTAATACGTTTGTCATTTTTTCTAACCTGGTGAAGATCTGCTTCTGGATTGGGTTTCATAGATCTAAACTTATAGCAATAGAATTCTTTATAATCTAAGCCATTCCGTTTTTGTTTAAAGAAAACTGCTCCTTTACTTTCTATTTTTATAATAATAGCAATAAGAGGAGTTAACCAAGACAAGACAAACACTAAAACAAACAAACTTAATGAGATATCAAAAAATCGCTTTAAAAATTTATTAAGTGGATCGTCAAAGGGTATTTTTCTAAGTGAAAGTATAGGTAAAAAACCATAATATTCATAGTTTATTTTTCTTGAATAAATATCTTTATTATCTGGCAGAAATTTGAGTACTTTTAAATTGTTATCTGCAAAATTCACAAGCTGATTCACCTGCTCGTTAGTTAAGGAAGCCATAGAACAATAAACCTCATCTACTTCGTTTTCAATAATAAACTTATAAATATCTAAGATCGAAACCTTAGAATGTTCTAAATCAAACAGCTTCAAACATTTATAACCATATTCCGGAGTTTGGTCAAATAAATCCTTGAGCTGATTCGACTTTGGAGTATTACCAATAATGATCGTAATTCTAAAATTCCCCCCCAGATCCTTTCTGTAAAACTTTAAAAGATAAAAAACCAATATTTTAATAAAAATAATAAGCCCAAATGACTTGCCTAAGTACAGAAAAATCCTTTTGGACTCCCTACCATATTCGTAAAAATAGCCAAAGAATGCAAACACTACCAAAGTAAAAATAACTGCTTGCAATAAGGCGAGAGATACAATTTTAGTCACTTTCGTAAACCTGTATACTTCGTAAAAATTAGATTTGATAGAAACTAAAATCCAAGTAATTATCAAGTATGAAATAAATATGAAAGATAACGGAGCTTCAAATTTAAATTGAGTTGAAAAAAGAATAAGAATTGCTAGATCCACCACATAAGATGCAGGTCTTAAAAAGGTAGAATATCGTCCTGTTTTTACCATTAACTATCTCCTGTTATGGTCAGAAAAGTCTTTGTGTTCACTTCTTTGTAACTCCTCCTTAGTTAAAGACTTGAAGTAATCATAAGTCAGTTTCATCCCCTCTTCCCTATTTACTTTTGGCTCCCAGCCAAGAATGGATTTAGCTTTAGAAATATCTGGTTGCCTTTGCATTGGATCATCTTTGGGCAAGGGTTTGAAAATAATTTTTTGATCGGTACCGGTCAGCTTAATTATCTCCTGGGCAAAGTCCAAAATTGAAATTTCAAAAGGATTTCCAATATTGACTGGCTCGGCATAATCACTCATCAGGAGTTTAAAAATACCTTCCACCTGATCATCAACAAAACAAAAGGAGCGGGTTTGCGATCCGTCTCCAAAAACAGTTAAATCCTCACCTCTCAGGGCTTGACCAATAAAAGCAGGAATGACACGCCCATCGTTTAAGCGCATTCTAGGACCGTAAGTATTAAAAATCCTAACAATTCTAGTCTCCAACCCATGAAACCGGTGGTAGGCCATGGTCATAGATTCCTGAAAGCGCTTAGCTTCATCGTATACGCCTCTAGGTCCAATGGTGTTTACATTCCCATAATATTCTTCGGTTTGAGGATGCACTAAGGGATCACCATATACTTCACTTGTCGAAGCAATTAGCAATCTAGCTCCTTTGGCCTTAGCGAGCCCAAGTAAATTATGAGTCCCTAAAGACCCGACCTTCAAGGTTTGAATAGGTATTTTCAAATAATCGATTGGACTAGCTGGAGAGGCAAAGTGAAGAATATAATCTAAATCACCAGGAACATGAACGAACTTACTGACATCGTGGTGATAAAATTCGAAAGTCTCCAATTTAAAAAGGTGCTCGATATTTTTTAAATCTCCAGTGATCAAGTTATCCATGCCTATCACTTTATACTCTTCTCTTACAAACTTATCGCAAAGATGAGAGCCTAAAAATCCTGCTGCACCTGTTATTAAAACTTTTTTCATGAGTTACACCTTTTGTCTTCCTACGGAAATGTAGTGGATCCCTTCTTTGGCCAACTCGACTGTTGGATAAAGGTTTCTTCCATCAAAGATAACAGGCTTATTGAGATTAGTCTTTAATGCCTCATAATTTGGAGTTCTAAAGATGCTCCATTCCGTACAAATAAGTAAAGCATCAGCACCTTTGGTTACTTCGTACATATCTTTACCAAATCCTATTTTATCACCGTATTTCTCTTTGACGTTGCCCATGGCTTCTGGGTCAAAGGTATTCACTTTGGCCCCTGCTTCCAAAAGCTTATCGATCATATACAAAGCTGGAGCTTCACGTATGTCATCTGTTTCTGGTTTAAAGGCCAGACCCCATATAGCTATTGTTTTTCCTTTCAAATCACCATCAAAAAAAGAGGAGATTTCTGGAAAAAGAATTGTCTTTTGTTGTTCATTGACTTCAACTACTGATTCTAAAATTTTAAAATTAAAGTCGATATCTTTTCCTGATTTATGAAGTGCCTTGACATCTTTTGGGAAACAGGAGCCACCATAACCTATACCAGGAAAAAGAAATCGCTTACCTATTCTAGAATCGGTTCCCATCCCTAGTCTTACTTTATCGACATCGGCCCCTACTTTTTGACAGTAATTGGCAATTTCATTCATAAAGGTAATTTTGGTTGCCAAAAAAGAATTAGAAGCATATTTGGTTAGCTCCGCAGACTTTTCATCCATAATAATAATAGGGTTACCAGACCTCACGAAAGGCTGGTATAGTCTTTTCATCACTTCGGTAGCCCTATCACTGCTAGAGCCAATCACAATACGCTCCGGCTTTAAAAAATCGTCAACTGCAAAGCCTTCCCTTAAGAATTCTGGATTGGAAACCACATCAAAGTCTGTTTGACAAGCTTTGGCGATGGTAGAATGGACCAAATCGGCTGTACCAACGGGAACTGTACTTTTATCAACAATCACTTTATAGGTAGTGATATATTCTCCTATTTCTTTAGCAACGCCTAGGACGTATTTAAGGTCGGCTGAGCCGTCCTCATCTTCTGGTGTAGGTAAAGCCAGAAAAATAACCTCTCCAAAGTCTAGGCCTTCTTTCAAATCGGTGGTAAAGTTTAACCGTCCAGCTTCAATATTCCTTTCGAATAAAACATCTAAGTGAGGTTCGTAGATAGGAACGACACCTGCTTTCATTTTTTCTACTTTGTTTTTATCTATATCGACACATAGGACTTCATTTCCGTTTTCTGCTAAACAAGTTCCAGTGACGAGACCAACGTAGCCTGTTCCGATGACTGCTATTTTCATATGTTTGGATTAATTATAAGCTTAAAAATTTAATTTTATTAATTAGTTCAAAAGTAAGAAATTAAAGGTTTTTATAAGTGACCTCAAAAATTCTTTTTAAACTGTTTTACCTAGAATAGACTTCTTCCTGATATATTTCTTCAAGGCTCGTAATAGTCTTGTTGATATTAAATTCGTTTTCAAACCTTGCTTTAGAGTATTCTTCGAAGTCTGATAGTAATTTTCTGTCATTCAGAAGTCTAAGTATTTTATCAGAAAACTCACTTGGAATAGTGGATTCAATTACGAAGCCGTTCTTTCCGTCTTCAATCAAGTCTCTATTGCCATCTGCGTCTGAAACCACGCAAGCTTTGGATAAGGCAAGACTTTCTATAATAGAGTAAGGTAAACCTTCATATCGGGCTGTTGAAATGTACAGTTGAGAATGAGCAACAATATGGAAAATGTCTTCTCTTCTTGTCCATTCTAAAAGCGTAATGTTCATCCCTAACTTATAATAGTCTATAAGCTCTTTTACTTTATCTAGGTTTGGCGAATGAAAACCCACACCCATCAAAACCAGATGTATATTTGGATACTTATCTCTCAATTTATTCAAAACAGAGATCATTAGCTCAATATTTTTTTGGTAAGATGGTCTACCAACTGAACAAATATAATTTTCTGGCCAAGTTTGATTGATACTAAGGGATGGTATTTGCTCAATTGGCATGATAGAATTTGAAAAGACCCTTACTTTATTTGGGGTGTAGCCTACTTCATTTATTGCTCTAGATTTTTCTGAATTTGAAGAAGCTAAAATTTTATTATTGAACTGTGACAATATTTTTTCAATACTTAAAAATATTTTTCTTTTAAATTTATTTTCTGCACTTAGGTAAGAATAGGCTTGGGGGGTATGATAACAAGGAATACCTGTAAAAAGAGAGCTTAATTTACCTAAAATCCCACCCTTAGCGCTATGGCAATGAATTAGGTCAGGTTGCTCCTCTTTTATTACTTTCAAAATCTCCAAAAGTGACTTTATATCCTTAAATGGACTTATATTTCTTTCGATACTTGTCTTAAAGGAAGGAACTACTTCTCCATTTTTATCTTTAAAATCCTCATCAGTATCATCTTGGCCATGTATTACAATATTTTCAAAACGAGTTGAATCAATAGACCCGAGTATCAACCTTAATGAAACATCAACACCACCTACAGAATGTAAAATATGAGCAATTTTAATTTTCGAGTTTTTCAATTTTTATAATTTAATTTTTGGTTTCTTTCTTTAGAAGATAGGATTAATGATGCAAAGAAAGAAAAATAAAATATTCCCTGTTGGACATCAAAATAAGAATCCGTGATCATTGAAGGAATAAGTATCAAACTCACTAAAATAAGTTGAATATCTCCTAAAGCACTTCTCATAATAATAGTGAGAACTAAAATAAAAATTAAAAGACCAAAAACACCATACTGAATAGTAACTGATAAAAATTGGTTATGAGAATGATACCTCGGGAAATCATAACCTTTTTGATCATTCTTTTTAAGCAAAATATTTTTCTCCATTCCGACACCATAACCCAAAACCGGCTTCTCTTCAATTACGTCTAAAGATGTTTTCCACATCTTAGATCTAAAAGAAATATTGTGGTAGGCTTCCCCAATTTCTGAAACTTCACTTTCTGTATTCGAAATTCCTAATTTAGAAAGAGAGTCGAATAGCTTATCTTTTGTATAAGGATTTGAATTGACCAACAAAAATGAACTAAATAAAAAAACACTCAAAATTATAATGTTTTTTGCATTAGCTAATTTTTTAAAATTAATACTTATATAAATTAAGAAAATAAATGAATAAGTCAATAAGCCAAGTCTAACACTAAACAAAATTAAAACCGATAAAAAAAGCAAACTGATTAAAATCTTAAATACAGATTTATATTTACCAAAAAGTAAAAAAACAAGAGCTGTATTAATATACATAGCATCTTGAGGCATGTAATTATGATACATTGAGGTTTGAATAAAGTTGTAAAAGTGTCTTTCGTCGGAAAGTTCAAACCAATTATAGGCAAGAACGACTAAAGATACGAAGGAAAAAAGCACCCAGGAGTAAAGAAAGATTTTTTTGGCTTTCTCAATTTGTCTGGAACTAAACTGACCAAAAAAAAAGCAAGCAGGGACTAGAATTAATGCTAAGTTTTTTGTTGTTTTTTTTATTCCTTCATTAAAATCTTCTACATAAATCAGACTTAACAAACTCAACAACAACAAAAAACCAGGTAGCAAAATTATTAAAGATACTGTATTATAATTTTGGCTAGAAAAAAAAGTTACAAGGCTTAGGACTAATGTTGAAGAGAAAGCTATAACAACAAAACTATTGTTGAGTGGCATCAATAAAATACTCAATAAAAAAAGGTGATTTTTAAATTCGTCTACAATGGATAAATCGATCTTAGGCATTTATTTTTTGTCTATTAGTAAGTTTCAAATACAAGAAGTATAAAATTAGAAAAGCGCTCAAATAAAATAATTTATAAAAATAACCCATTGTAAAAGCATAAACAGACCACATAAATAATTGAAAAACAACTACTGACATTACTCCAGCTTTTTTCAATACAAACTCTTTTAACATCCACCCAATAAAACCTATAAAGACTATTATAAAGAAACTATGTATCAAAAGTGAAATACTTAGCGGGAATGTCTGTACTAATATGGCTGGATAAGCATTTGTAAAATTATAACCCAATTCTGAATTGGACTTTAAAACAGCCTTATTATCAGCAAACTCTTGCATCATAACCCTCATGCCATAAACTAAATCCAAAGGATTATAAGTTTTTTGAATACGATCATTAGCAACAAAGCGTTCAGTTGCTCCCCACATCAAATGGCCTTGTAAACCAAATATTCTATAAAACATCGCTTCATTTGGGTCATATATTTTAGCATTAGCAAAAGGTTTTGTGTTTTCGTATTTGTTATAAATTACTGTATAAATTATAAAACCTCCGATTGAGATAGATAACATAATCAATAGAAACTTTTTGTAAATAAGATTTTTTATGTCATTGGCTCTCAAAATTATAATTGGTAACAAGAAACTAAAACTCCCTTTTACAATTGGAGAGAATTTTTGGCCTATCAAGAAAATGTAAAAGATATAAACTAAGAAAAAAAATATCGAAAATTTTCTATTTTTTAAAAATAGATACCCTAAAGCAAAAGGTATAAACATTGCAGTGTCCCCAAAAAGACTATTTAAAAAGGGAAACTTTGAACTTCCCCAATATGAAAATCTATTGACAGTATCATTAAACAATGGTACAGGCGACAAAGAAACGTTCAAATAAAGAATTCCCAATGCCGATAACACTATTATCTTAATTAAAATATTATCAAAAGCTTGCTTCTGGTAAGAAAAGTTGATGGCTCTCAAATTGTATTTATTTAAATACTTGAAAGTGATAATCAATAAAAAAAAAGTGATTATAAAATACAAAACAGTAATCATAGTCGCGCCAACAAAAAAGCTTTGCCGACCTTGTTCACTAATGTAGATTCCCGTTTCAATATAAAAAAGGGATGGTAATATAGTTAAGGATTGAAAAATTATCAATCCGAATATAAAAGCAAATGTGAACGATTTTTTAAACAGAAAAAAAATTATGAGAAGATAGGCTATTATGAAAGCGATATTTAAAAAAGTGAATACTTCCATTTTACAACTTTAAATTTTTGAATCCTAAGTTTTCAAAAAGAGTTACTATTTCTGAGTGGATAATTGGGTAAAAATAAAATTCAACTTCGTGTTTTTGATCTTTGCCTAAGTGAGCATAGATATTGATCATGGTACTTGAGTTGAAACTTGCTATATATTTTGACTTCAACATAGAAAAATATACCTCCTCAGAATTTAACTGATTTTTTACAATTTCAACTTCTTTGTCTTTAAAAAAGGAAGAAAGTGTTTGTTTTTCGAAATCAGAAATTTTATACCGTGGTTTATAGAAAACTTTAGCCACACTTTTATTATTCATTTCTTGTGAAATAGATTTTATAAAGTGCTTAAATTCGATATTATAACTTTCCTTATTCAAAATTTCAATATATGTATCTTGTCCAACGATATATAAACTTTGGGAAAAGTTTGAAATACGTACTTGTTTCTTTGGTAATTCTAAAGCTTTAGTAGGTATAAATGCAGCATCAGGAAAAGTCAAAAATTGCTTTGAAACTCTATCGTATTCTGCCCCTGATGAATGCCCTTTATAAGTCTTAAAGTTAATTCCATTTAAGAAAGAAATTATCTTTTTTAAATAAAACCTTAGTTTGTTTAAGTTGTTTATAGAATGATTATAATAGTTTAAAGTCCCATCTTCAACAACAATTATTTCTGCATTTTTATTAAAGTTAAAAAATAAGAAGTTACTCAAAACATCTTCGATGTAGCAAATAAATATTTTTATTTGACTGATGTTTCTGTATAAATCTAATTCATTAATGATTTTTTTATAAGCAGAAATTTTTTTGAACATGTAAAGAAAATCTTCTAATTTTTTTCCACTTTTTTGTTGAAACAAAACATTAGATGTTATTACCTGATCCCACAATTTAGGATTAAAATCAAATGATTTATCCCTTATAAGAATTTTATGCCTATTTTTTTTATTCACATTTCTAGAATAATTAATGATAGACTCGAAATTTTCAAGCTGTTTCTGTGTTATAGCTACATAGATTTCTATCATAAATTTATTTAAAGTTATAATATGAGCGGATATGAAGCTTTTTCTTCAAATATATAACTGATGCTAAATTCCAAAAAGCTATACTAATCACTGTAGCAAATGCAGCACCAATACCCCCGTAAATAGGAGTTAACCAAATCGTAAAAACAATGTTTAACACCAATGCAATTAAGACTACATTTTTGAATACTCTGTGCTTTCCAATCATCTGTAAAATAACCCCAACAGGACCAGAAAATGAAGTAATAAGCTGGCCTGCACATAAAATAAATAAGATTGTTTTACCAGATAAAAATTCGTCTCCAAA
Organism: uncultured Mesohalobacter sp.; assembly: GCA_964577705.1. Classification (GTDB taxonomy): domain Bacteria; phylum Bacteroidota; class Bacteroidia; order Flavobacteriales; family Flavobacteriaceae; genus Psychroflexus. The sequence goes on along the minus strand of CAZOAD010000012.1, from coordinate 41,357 downwards.
TAGTCCAAGTAAAAATTTATTAAATATTAAAATTAAGATAATTACTGCTACACTTATTAAGAAATTGATTTTAGTTGCAAAATTTATAAAACTTTTAAATTCTTCTTCTTGCCCTTTTGCATATGCCTTCGCAATTTTTGGTGCCAATATTGAATTAATTGCTTGCAAAGTAAATAAAGTGAGAGTTGACACCTTCAAACACACATTGTAAATTCCTACATTTTCGTTTGTGTCGTATATACCCATCACAAATGTGTCTATCCAGCCCAAAATTACCATGATAGAGGAGGCTAGCATCATAGGAAAAGAATCTTTCAAAAAATTCCATGAATTTGTATTAGTTTTAAAATTCAATTTCCCCATTGCTTTTAGAACGTAACTTAAGCTGATTACTGCTGAAATTAAAATTGCAAAAAAATGAGATTGAACTGTTATGATAGGAGAATCACTCACAAAATAATAAAGAAATAGTATACCTAAAAGAGAAATTAAAAACCTTATTTACAAAGAATTTCAGCCTGTTGAAATAGCGGA
>CAZOAD010000012.1:22670-40813 GCA_964577705.1 uncultured Mesohalobacter sp. | reverse complement strand
TATAGGGTTATTAAAAAATGCAAATGCATTATTTCGCCCCATTGCTCTTAAATAACTAGCGCTTATAAGTGTAATAGACCAAAAGGGAATGGAAAGGAGAATCCAAGGTAAAAATGTAATTAATTCTGGTTTTGGATCTTCAAATAATTTGAATACAAGATAAATTCTAAATTCATATATCAAATAGCTTAAAGCTGAACTAAGTACAAAAGAATTTATTAAGGCTCTAAAAAAAGTACTGTGCATATTATGATTAGCATCATTAGAAAAATACTTTACGATATTAGTATCGTAACCAAGACGACCAAAAACCCCAATAATCAAAAAAACTGAAAAACTTAGAGCAACTAAACCATAAACTTCAGCTCCAAAATTAAGTGTTATAAATAGTGTGTATAAATAACCAGCTATAATACCTCCAAGTCTGAAAAAGATAAAAAACAAACCCTTAGATAAAATCTCTTTCAAGTCTTTATCTTTTAATTTTTGCCTTAAGTCATTTAAAATCCTGATAGCAACTAGTAATTTAGATTTTCTAATTTTAAAGCATCGCCTTTTTTAATATCAACTATTGTTTTTTTACCTAAAACTTTATTTAAGTACTTAGGATGAAGTCCATAGCCAGGCCTAATGCTTCTTATGTTTTTTTCTGTAATAATCTCTCCTTTTTTTATATCCTTAACAACAAACAATGACCTTCTTCTCGCTTTGTCTTTATCCGAAACTTGATAAGTAATTTTACCAAGTGCACTTTCTGTAAGTCTAACAGCTTCTACCATTTCTGCGAATTCTTTAGGTTCCATGGAGAAAGCAGAATCTGGTCCTCCTAATGAGCGGTCTAGTGTAAAATGTTTTTCAATAACTTCAGCGCCTAAACTTGCTGCTACAGTTGGAACCAAAGATCCCATTGTATGGTCTGAAAGACCAACTTTCACTCCAAATCGTCTCTTCATATCTACCATCGTTCTAAGGTTTGCATCTTCAATTGTTGCAGGATAGTCAGAGGTGCATTTTAAAAGCGTTATATCGTTATTACCCACTTGTTTGCAAGCGTCTAAAGCTAAGATTATATCATTTTCCTCAGCAACTCCGGTTGAAATAATCATGGGTTTACCTTTTGAAGCCGTATATTCAATTAAAGGAATATCTGTTATCTCGAGAGAGGCAATTTTATACCTAGGCACCTCTAAAGTTTCCAAATAATCAACTCCTTCAATATCAAATGGTGAACTAAAGAATTCCATACCTAAGTCATGAGTTAACTTTTGTAATTTTGGCTGCCATTCATAGGGCATTGATGCCTTAGTATATAAATCCCAGGAAGTGAAGCCTTTCCACAAACCTTCAGTTCTTGGTGAAAAATAACCAGTATCCATATCAATAGATAAACTTTGAGGTTTATAAGTCTGGATTTTTACTGCATCAGCACCAGCTTTTGCCATTGCTTTAATGGTGCGTTCACATAGATTATAATCTTGATTGTGATTGGCCGATAATTCGGCAATTATAAATATGGATTTACTCATAATTTAATTTCTCTTTTTTGATTTTTCGCCATAATATACAGCCTTCTGCTCAACATCTTTAACAATTATAGAACCCATACCTATAATAGAGTGAGCATTAATTGATAATCTCTCCTTTATTAAAGCATTAATTCCTAAGTAAACTAATTTTTCAATTTTAACTTCAGCTCCCAAATATACTTTAGGCGCTAAATAAGAAAAATCTTCAATACTGCAATCTCTGGCGATATAACATTGTGAATGGATAAAGCAGAAATTTCCAATTGTTGAATTTTGACCAATGTAGCTTTGAGGACCTATAAATACACCTTTACCTATTTTTACATCATTGCCAATAAAATTATCAGGGTGAACAATAGATAGAAGGTGTTTCTTTAAGTGAATATATTTATTTTCAAAATAATCAAACATTAAATCCATAGTTTTGATTGATGTGATTGCAGGTAAAAAATAAGCCTTGTGTATCTTACATAATTCATCTAAATGCTGTACATCTCCTAAAACAGGATATTCCTCTATTTTTTTTACATCTTTATATTGGTTATTTACAAATCCAACTATTTCGAAAGAACTATTATGATTTTTAATCATGTCCAATACACATGCTAAAACCACAGTTCCATTACCTTTTCCACCAAGAATAATTAATTTTTTCATAAAAAAGACTTTTGAATTTGATTAACGATTCTATCCACACCTAATCCATCTATTTTATGTAAGGATGTCTTCAGCAATGATGTACATTCATTTATTAAACCCTTTAGTCCAAACTCATCTAGATATATTTTACACTCATTGTAGTCTAAAAAGCATTTGCCCCAATTTAATCTTGTCACTTCTATAGCATTATTGATTTGATTAACCGCAAAAGGCAAAACAACCAGAGGTTTATTTAAATAAACAAGTTCATAAGTAGTGACACCTCCAGCAACAAAAGCAAGAGAGCAAGATGCAAAAATCGTTTCAATATTTGAAGGATTGTTATATACGCTGCAATGACTTTCTTCATGCAATTCCTCAATTATTTTAGTTGAAGTTGTGACCACATTGAACTTATGGTTTTTATTATTTTTTACAACCTCAATAATAAATTCATTTACATAATCAGGATATTGACCTCCCCCCATACTAAAAAGGATGGTATCATTATTAGAGGTTTGATCTACAGTTAGAAAAACATCTCTAATAATTAAATAATCTTTTCCAACACATAAAATCGCTTTTTGTTTAACTATACCTTTATAATCTGAAGAATCAACTCCAATATTGGAATTGATTATCATATCAGCTAAAATTTTTTCTGAATTTTTATGATCAAATTTAGCAAAAGGGACGCCAAGTTTTTCAATATTCAATTGATAAGCCATACTTGAATTGTAATGATCTATAATTATAAAATCAAAATTCATTGGTCTTATGAGATCGATCTCAGATTGAATATCCAAATCTTTAATGTTTCTAAAGATAAATTCAAAATCCGAGTCTACATTTCTTAACCAATCTTTCATAAAAGATTCATCACAATCAATACAAATAAGAAAGGTTATTTCTGAATAATGTTTTAATTGTTTAGCAATAGTTAGGTTTCTTGACAAATGACCTAATCCGATTGATTTTCCAGCGTCTAACCGTATCAAACATTTTCTTGCTTTCAATTGTTGTAAATGTATTTATATTTTAATTCAGCTAGCTCCCAGTCCTCAATTGTATCTATATCTTGGACATAAATCTGGCTTACTTCAAAGCCATACTTGGGCTCTCCTTGCATTCTAGTCTTAAAATAAAACCAATAAAATTGACCTGCATCATGATAAGTAGGCTCTAGATCTTGTGAACGAGTTCTTTTAAACTCTGGTTGTACCATCTCAACTATACCCCCTTCAATTTGTCTTAAAGCTCTTTGAATAGGGTAAGAAAACTTTACTATAGGCCTGACAAATTGAGCTGATGTATCTTTTAATAAGTTAAGACCTTCAATTAGATATTCCTGCCTGTTTAAAGGGGTAGTTGGCAAAACACAACAGACAAAATGGTATAATAGCTTTTTAGATTCATAAAACGAAATTACTTCATCAACAACATCTGATATAGTTGCAAAATCATCTGCATTTTCTTTAGTACGCATGAAAGGTACTTTAGCTCCATATTTTTTGGCTACTTCAGCAATCTCTTCATCATCTGTAGACACCATGACTTCATCAAATAATTTTGATTTTATGGCAGCTTCAATAGAGTAAGCAATAATAGGTTTCCCTAAAAAGTTTTTTATATTTTTCCTAGGTATTCTTTTACTACCACCTCTGGCTGGAATTATACAAAGACTTTTGGAATTATCTTTCATAGAATGAATCAATAATTTGAAGAACAAATTCTTGCTGCTCAACAGTTAAAGTTGGAAACATCGGTAAACTAATACATCTCTTGTAATAAGCTTCAGAATTAGGTAGATCTCCTTCTTTCCAACCCTGTTTACGGTAATAGGGCATCAAATGACATGGAATGTAATGAATTTGAGCGAAGATTTGATTTTCCCTTAGGTAATTATATAAGTCTAATCTTTTTTCTACTTCTATCACATAAAGGTGATAAGCATGGCCTTCTACAACTCCAGACTGGCCTTTTATATAAGACTTATCTTGAAATGAATCCCTATAAAATTTTGCAATTTGTTTTCGTCTTAGTAGCCCTTCGTTTGCTCGCTTTAGTTGACTTTTTGCCAAAGCGGCTTGAAAGTCGGTTAATCTGTAATTATATCCTAAATCCTGCATTTCCATATACCACCCTGGGTATTTTCTCCCGTCCTTTTGAGCAACATTTTCACCAGCAGCAAATTCAACAGAGTTGGTGAAAGCATCTTCATTTTTGATTATTCCATGAGTTCTTAGTGCTAGGAGTTTTTGGTACAAAGTTTCAGAATTAGTTGTAATCATTCCACCTTCACCAGCTGCGATATGCTTTACTGGATGGAAGGAAAATATGGCTAAATCTGCAAAATTTCCATTTCCACAATGTTGATGATCTCCATTACTGTCTATAAAAAAACCACCTGGAGAGTGACAAGAATCCTCAATAATCCAACACCCATGTTCGTCTGCAAGTTTTCTAAAGGCCTCAAGATCAACAGCTCTACCAGCAAAATCGACAGGAATAATCCCTTTAATTTCTTTTTTAGTATCTGCTTCCAATAATTTTCTTACCTCATTTATATCCAATAAATAGGTGTTTGGATCAATATCAGCAAAAATCACTTCCCCTCCACAGTAACGAACACAGTTGGCAGAGGCAGCAAAAGTTATTGGCGTGGTGATAACCTTATCTCCTGGCTTAACTCCTAAAGCTATTGCATTGAGATGCAAGGCTGCTGTTCCGTTTGTAACGGCTACAGCATATTTTGAACCAACGTATGTAGCAAAAGCCTTTTCAAGCTCAGAGATATTGGGTCCCTGAGTCAAATAATCTGATTTTAATACCTCTACAACAGCATTTATATCTTCTTCTGTTATATTTTGTCGACCATATGGAATTATGTTTTGCTTAAAATTTTTCAATATAAAATACTTTTTAAATATTTGGTTTTAGGAAGCTTCTATTTTGTTAGATTCTATAAGCCCTCTCAAGCTTTCTACTGTTTCCCATTGCTCATTATCTCCAGAATTATAGGTGAATCCTTTTGGAACTTTTATCGCTTTAAAATTATTTATAAATTCATTTAAATTCCATTTCGGTTTAGGAGGTAATATCACGTAATATTTATCAAGATCATAGGTGAAATATGAATCTGATGAAGTAATCATTTCCTCATGTATCTTTTCTCCAGGTCTAATACCAACGATTGGGTATTCACAATCAGAACATACAGCCTTAGCTATGTCCATAATCTTGTAAGATGGAATTTTTGGGATAAAAATTTCACCTCCCCAGGCTTGATCCAGAGCGTGCATTACCATCTTTACACCATCAAGTAAAGAGATGTTAAACCTAGTCATTTCTGGATCTGTAATTGGTAGAATTCCTTCTCCTTTCTTTTTAAGAAAAAAAGGAATAACAGAACCATTACTTCCCATAACGTTACCGTATCTAACCACAGAAAATTTTATAGGATTCCAACCTGTAATATTATTTGCAGCTACAAACAATTTGTCTGAAGTGAGTTTTGTAGCTCCATAAAGATTTATAGGAGCGCAAGCTTTATCTGTAGATAAAGCAACAACCCTCTGAACACCAGTCTCTAAAGAAGCGTGAATTACGTTTTCTGCACCTCCAATATTTGTTTTAATGCACTCATCTGGATTATATTCAGCCAAATGTACATGTTTCATCGCAGCAGCGTGTATCACATAGTCAACATTCTTGAAAGCCCTTGTGAGCCGTTCTTTATCTCTAACGTCTCCTATAAGGAATCGAATTTGTGGAAACTGCTCGACTGGAAAGTCTTGAGCCATTAAGAATTGCTTTTGCTCATCTCGAGAATAAATGATAAGCTTTTTTATTTGAGGATGTTTACTTAATATAAATTCAGTCAAAGCCTTTCCTAAAGACCCAGTTCCACCTGTAATAAGAAGTGTTTTATTATTTAATATGTCCATGTACTATGTTAATTTAAGCTTTGATTAATTCCTTAGATTTTCTAATAATTAGTTTAACAAAGAATATTAAGCAATAAAAAAGAATAAGAAATAAAGGAGTAATCAATAATTTATTTTTCATTAAAATTTCATCCTTGTAAACGATATCAGTTTCTAAATTTACAAGCTTACTAATTGCTTGATAACTAGTAAGATTTTCAAATAACTCTCTATTTTCAATAAGTAAACTTCTTTTTCTAGCTAGTAGTTCATTTATGTTTTGAGCTGCATTGAAAGAAATACCTTCTGAATCAAGTTTACTGATGTTTTGAACACTAGCAGACTTTACTAACGTATCTATCTGTGCTAAGGACAGTAAATTTTGATCAATTCTATCTTGAGTGTTTTCTAATGATACTTCTTGAACCGATTTATAGTAATCACTATCGTTTAAATAACTCATCAGATTATTTGACAAAATACCTCCAAGATTAGGCCCTTCATTATAAAAGAGGATTTTATGATGTTTATATGCTCTAGTAATTGCAGGATCCTCTTCTATAAAGGATACTTTCCCGCTTTCTTCAAGCAACAACTCAAAAGTTTCTTTATATCTTTCATTATCTCTAGAAGTTAGCTCAAAAACATCTACGATTGGCTCAATCTCAATTTTCCATGATTTCCTCCATGTTTTCCCAAAAATGGTAGAGAGAAAAATCGAATCTTTCGTTTTAATTTTTGTATTAATTACATCAACTTTCGAATATAAATAATCAGAACTCCCAAAGTTGGGTTGAAGTACAATTTCATTTTTATAAATCTTTTCTGTATTGGACTCTAAATAATATCCGAAAATAGCGCCCACAACCAATAACCCTAAAAGCACAAACTTGTGATTCCAGAAAAATTGAAAAATTTGAACTATACCGATTAAAATCGATTTAAAAAAGGATTTGATTTTATCGAAAACAACACCTAAGTCGATTTCGTCTGATGAAGATTGAGTTTGATGATCTTGCATAATATGGGTTAGTGAGGATTATACTTTTTAAATTTAAGAATTATTTCACAGTAATGAGATGTGAGACACAAGCAAAAGGTTGCGTCAAAAGTGTTCTAAATTAATACGCTCTATCGTTTTTGCCTTCATAGAAATTCATGAACGCTTTATTAACTACCTTATTGCCGCCTTGGGTGGGATAATCTCCAGTAAAATACCAGTCTCCAAGATTTTTAGGACAGGCTTCATGCAGTTTATCAACAGTTTGATAAATGACTTTGACTTCTGAAGTCACACTCTCATCGCTCAAAAGTTCAGAAATTCGATCGGAAACCTCTTCGTAAGAAAAAGGCTCATAAATAGCTTTGACATGATTTTGTTCTGCTTCTGAAGCATATTCAGATTGGTGTTTGCATTTTTCGTACACCGCATCCACAGTTTCTTTAAAAATGCCGCGTTCCTTCAATAAAGAAATAGCTGCCTGAAAAGCTACAAAATCTTCCAACTTGGCCATGTCTATCCCATAGCAGTCAGGATAACGTATTTGTGGGGCAGAAGAGACTATGATGATTTTCTTTGGAGACAAGCGGTCGAGCATTTTTAAAATACTTTTCTTCAAAGTAGTTCCGCGAACAATACTGTCGTCAATAACTACCAAATTGTCTGTAGGTTTTACCACCCCGTAAGTCACATCATAAACGTGAGCTACTAAGTCGTCTCTACTACTATCTTCTGTAATAAACGTTCTAAGCTTTACATCTTTTACAGCAATCTTTTCGGTTCTCAACCTTAAGTTGAGGATATCTGCAAGCCTTTCATCGGTAAGGTTTTCCTTCTCTTTGAGAATGGCTTCATTCTTCTGTCTGTTCAATTCGTCTTGAGCCGCTTCCACCATACCATAAAAAGAGGTTTCAGCAGTATTGGGGATGTAAGAAAACACCGAATTCATAGTGTCGTAATCAATTGCTTTCAATACCTCCGGCATCAATAGTCGACCAAGATTTTTTCGTTCCTTATATATTTCCGCATCACTGCCTCTGGAAAAATAAATACGCTCAAAAGAACAGGCTTTGCGTTCTTTTGGCTCCAAAATCGTTTTGAAATGCACTGATCCATCCTTCTTGGTGATGATAGCTTCGCCAGGCACCAATTCATGGACATCTTCGTAGTTTACATTGAAAGCGGTCTGGATTACAGGACGCTCAGACGCCACAACGACCACCTCATCATCCTTATAATAATATGCTGGTCTAATTCCGTTGGGATCTCTCAATACAAAAGAATCCCCATGTCCGAGCATGCCAGCAATTACATAACCTCCATCCCAATCTTTGGATGATTTTTTTAGAATTTTATGAACTTTGAGTTGTTCTACAATATGAGGAGAAGCTTCTTTTTTATTGTAGCCTTCGTTTTTTAATTTTTTATAAAGCTTCCTCACTTCGGAGTCTAAGAAGTGCCCTATTTTTTCCATGACGGTCACCGTATCCGCCTTTTCCTTTGGATGCTGTCCTAGTTCGACTAAGTTTTGGAACAACTCATTAACATTAGTCATGTTGAAGTTACCAGCAACAATGAGATTACGATGCATCCAATTGTTTTGTCTTAGAAAAGGGTGCACACTTTCAATACTGTTCTTACCGTAGGTCCCATACCGAACATGGCCTAAATAAACTTCTCCTAAATAAGGAAGATTTACTTTTTGTTCATCTATATCATCCAGAATCTCCGGATGGGATTCCAGCTCGGTATTGATTCTTTGATTGATTTGGGCAAAAATATCTTGTATAGGCTGGTTAGCGTTAGATCTTACTCTACTTATGTATCTGTTACCGGGATCAACATCCAATTTTACACTTGCAAAACCAGCCCCATCCTGACCTCTATTGTGCTGTTTTTCCATCATCAAGTACATCTTGTTGATGCCATAAAACGCACTACCATATTTTTCTTTGTAAAAAGAAAGCGGTTTTAGAAGTCTTAGTGTAGCTATACCACACTCGTGTTTTATAAGTTCACTCATCTGTCGTCTATAAAAATGCCCTGAATTTTCAGGGCAGTAAGTATTAAGCTAAATTGATCTCAAACTGAGTAAGTGCCTGGAAGCTTTCTAAACGCTTATCCACTTCGTCTTTATCGAGTTTCAACATTTTTTCGGTTCCAAATTTCTCAACACAGAAAGAAGCTAAGTTTGACCCGTAGATCACTGCATTTTTCATGTTTTCAAAAGAAATATCTTTAGAATTGGTTAGGTAACCCACAAATCCTCCTGCAAACGTATCTCCTGCACCAGTTGGGTCAAAAACCTCTTCTAGAGGAAGTGCTGGCGCAAAGAACATCTCCTCTTTATGAAACAACAACGCACCGTGTTCCCCTTTTTTAATGACCACATAGTCTGGACCCATATCTCTTATTTTTCTGGCAGCTTTCACCAAAGAATATTCTCCAGACAATTGTCTTGCTTCTTCATCATTAATCGTAATGACATCTACTTTTGAGATGACCTGATTGAGCAAATCAAGTTCAGAATCCATCCAGAAATTCATAGTATCCAGAACAATCAGCTTAGGATTTTTAACCTGATCAATCACACTTAACTGAACGGCAGGATGTAAGTTTCCAAGCATCACAATTTCAGAATCTTTAAAGTGTTCTGGCACATTTGGAGAAAAATCTGCCAACACATTCAATTGTGTATCCAGGGTGTCTCTGGTATTCATGTCGTTATGGTAACGACCGCTCCAAAAAAAGGTTTTACCCCCTTTCACTATTTCTAAGCCGTCTAAATTTACATTTCTATCGGTAAGCAAATCCAAATAATCTTGCGGAAAATCATCTCCAATAACAGAGACCACACCAGATTCAATATCAAATTGAGAAGCACTGAGAGCGATATAAGTCCCTGCTCCACCTAAGATTTTATCTGTTTTTCCAAAGGGCGTTTCAATGGCATCAAATGCTACCGTCCCTACAATTAATAATTTGCTCATATCTATCGAAATTTTTTGCAAATATAGGGTTTCTATAAGAATTTAATCGGTTGGTTTGTTTATTTCAAAACTATGACTATCCAAAAGAAAAAACTAACCAAAGGATAAGGATTTAAAGGTTTCTTAGGCTCAGATGTATACGAATCTAAATCCTATTTTAAGAGACCTCACAGTCCCCAAAGCTTTGGGGACTGTGAGGTTTGATTTACTGGATTTTATTTCCTCCCAAAATCAGCCGGAATCTCTCCCCAGGATTTGGTCTCCCATTTTAATATAGGATTTTTAAAGGTGTTTTTAGAAAGCCAGATTTCAGCTCTTTTGATCAATTCGAAAAGCTTTTCATTTTTAGAGTTTTTAGCGAGTTTAGTTTTACACTTCTTCTGTCGAATCCAGGACATTGCTATTCTGGAGTCTGTGTAAATAGGTAAATCACTTTTTTTCTCTTTCAAAAAGGCTAGTCCATGGACCAGAGCTAAAAACTCACCAATATTATTGGTTCCATTAGGAAAAGGCCCCATATGAAACAAGACTTGTTTGGTTTTGGTCACCACTCCTCGGTATTCCATCTTACCAGGATTACCACTGGACGCTGCGTCTACCGAGATAGACTTCCACTCAATCCCTTCAGTGGAGTATGATTTCGAAATATGTTTTTTTTGCTTCTGAAAACTAAAAAATCCCATGGCGTAGGCCTCCTTTGCTTCTTCAAGACTTTTAAAGGACTTGTATTTGGCATTGGGATAGTTTTGAATTTTAAGCTTGCACTCTTGCCAACTAGAATAGATTCCAGGCTCGTAGCCTTCCCAAACTACATAATATTTTTGTTGCTTGCCCATTCTATCTGAGGATTTTAAGTGATCTAACGACTCATCATTCTAATTCGACACTTCAGCGGATTCTCTTTTCGAACGATGGCCCTATTCCTGATATTTGAGTCAATAATAACAAAAATAATTAGCTATGAGCACGTCAAAAATCAAAAACAACGAAATAGACTCAGTTTACCAAAAGGCCAGAGAAAAAGTAACGGCACTTAAATCCTTTTACTTCAGCTTAATGCTTTACACCCTTGTAAATGCTGGTCTGATTTACATTTGGTACGAATATTCCGGTCAGGGCTTTCAGTGGTTCTGGTTTCCTATCATTGGCTGGGGATTAGGTTTGTTTTTTAAAGGCTTAGAGGTATATGAGATAAACTTTATATTTGGTAAAGAATGGGAAGAGCGAAAAATAAAACAATTTATGAAAGACAGGTCTCCAGAAATCGAAAAGGATGCAGCGCAACCGCAAGCTTATCTAGATGCCAGAAAAAAAGTAGACAGCATAAAAGGATTTTACAGTCACTTGGCAGTTTACCTTCTTGTAAATAGTTTTATCGTATCGGCAATTGTTTGGAATACAGGCATAGACCTATTCAGTTTTGCAGCTTTATCCACACCCTTCTTTTGGGGGATAGGTCTGGTATCTCACGGCATTGGCGTATTTGGAGAAGATTTCCTTTTTAGCAAGAGCTGGGAAAATCGCAAAATCAAAGCGTTAATAGATGCAGAACGAAATAAGTAAATAATGCGTTTTATCAAACACTAACTCAAATTTGAAATCCCATGAAATCTTTTCTCTTTTTAATTTTTTTACTGGTCTTTACTCATCATCAGGCTCAAGAGGGCTTTATCATTAAGGATGTAAAGCTTTTTGATGGAAGCAAAATTATAGAACATACTACAGTAAAAATCGTAGGAGATAACATTGAGCAGATTTCTCCCAACGTCGAGCTTGATGAGAACTTTGAGCTTATAGATGGAACTGGCAAAACGCTCATCCCTGCGTTGTCAAATGCACACGTGCACGCCTGGTCTGTATTAGCACTTAGTCAAGCCGCTAAAGCTGGCGTTTTAAATATTATGGATATGCACGGCCTGGAGAAGTTTCAACAAAACATGAAAGCCTTAAGAGACTCAACGGCCTATGCTCGCTATTTTGTCGCTGGCTATGCTGCCACTGCTCCAGAAGGTCACGGCACTCAATTTGGTTTTCCTGTACCGACGCTTGAAAAGCCAGAAGATGCTAAAGCCTTTGTTGCAGAAAGGATGGAAGCGCAAGTAGATTATATAAAAATCATTGTCGAACCCTATAGAGCTTCCCTATCTCATGAAACTGTTGCAGAAATTATTAAAGAAGCGCACAAAGCAAATCTAAAAGCTGTTGTACACGTTAGTAGGCTCGAGGATGGGATAAAAGTATTAGAAAACAATGCAGATGGGCTGGTCCACATTTGGTGGGACAAATCAATCGAATCTGAGCAACTTCAAAAGTTGGCAGAGAATAAGGATTTTTTTATAATACCTACTTTACTAACTACTTTGAAGGCCTTTGAAAGTATGGGTGCAAACAGTGAAAGCTATTTATCGAAACAGGAGTTGCTGGCTGAAATTAAAAAACTTCACGACGCTCATATTCCAATCCTAGCTGGAACAGATCCTCCAAACCTGAATATCAATTATGGTACAGACTTGTACGAAGAGTTATTTTTGCTTAAAGAAGCTGGCCTTTCCAATATAGATGTACTAAAAACAGCGACCTCAAATGTATCGGAGGCTTTTGGATTGAAGACAATTGGATACCTCAAAGAAAACTATGTAGCCGATATGTTGCTCGTTCATGGTGATCCGACCCAGGATCTTCAGGAAATTAAAAACATTGAATTGATTTGGAAAGCTGGCAAACTGGTAGATTAACGAGTTTATAAAAAAGTAAATGCCGAGGCTTAACTTTCATCACTCAAAGCCTTTCAAAAGCTTTTCAATCTCTCTTGGATAGTGTTCGTATTCTAAACCATGAATTTTTTCTTCTAAAGAATTAAGATCTTCATTCCCTTCCAATTCAACTTTGTGCTGGGCAATGATTTCACCTTCGTCATAATTTTCGCTAACATAATGTATGGTAATACCGCTTTCTTTTTGCTTATCTTTCAATATCTTTTTAAAAACGCGCTGACCATACATTCCGTCCCCTCCATATTTTGGTAAGAGTGAGGGATGAATATTCACGATTCTATTGGGGTATGCCTGCAGAAAAGGCTCAGGTATTTTCAGAAGGAAACCTGCTAAAGCAATGATATCCGGGTTGATTTCCTGAATCACTTTTAACAGACTTGTAGAATCGTATAGATCTTCTTTATCAAAATGGATACACTTTACACCCAAATCGTGAGCTCGACGAAGGACTCTGGATTTCTTATTGTTGGATAAAATGTGAGAGACTTCAACATCCTCATGTTCTCTGAAATAATGATATATATTTACAGCATTAGTACCGTTCCCGGAAGCAAATACAACAATTCTTTTCTTTGAATTTGATTTAGAATTTTCCATTAAACTTGATATTGATTTTGAAATTTAGGCGATTTCAAAACTAATTTATAAAATATTATTATGTAAATTTAAGCACATTTTCACCTTAAAAACTTGTTTTGAACTAAAGTTTTATATTTTTGCGCACTGAATTTAAACTTAAAAAATTACAATCATGTCAGACATTGCATCAAGAGTAAAAGCCATTATCGTTGATAAGTTGGGCGTTGACGAAAACGAAGTTGTTACAGAAGCTAGCTTTACAAACGATTTGGGAGCAGATTCTTTGGATACAGTTGAGCTTATCATGGAATTCGAAAAAGAATTTGATATTCAAATACCAGACGACCAGGCAGAGAATATTTCAACAGTTGGTCAAGCTATTTCTTACATCGAAGAAGCTAAAAAATAAATAGTCTTATTTCATGGAATTAAAGCGAGTTGTAGTTACTGGATTGGGCGCACTTACGCCTATAGGAAACAATATAACAGAATACTGGGAAGGTCTGAAACACGGTAAAAGTGGAGCAGCCCCTATCACTTATTTTGATACAAGTTTATTCAAAACAAAATTCGCTTGTGAAATAAAAAATTTTGATGCCAACGATTACTTCGACAGAAAAGAAGTGAGACGACTGGATAGATTTGCACAATATGCCTTAGTAGCTTCAGATGAAGCTATTTTAGACTCCGGTGTAGATCTTAATGTTGTTGATAAATATCGTATTGGTGTTATTTGGGGTGCCGGAATAGGCGGTCTGGAAACCTTTCAAAATGAAGTAATTGATTTTGCAAAAGGGGATGGGACACCGCGCTTTAATCCTTTCTTTATTCCCAAAATGATTGCAGATATAGCACCTGGTAATATTTCCATCAAACATGGATTTATGGGACCTAATTATGCTACAGTCTCTGCATGTGCCTCTTCTGCAAACGCAATGATAGATGCGCTTAACTATATCCGCTTAGGGTACAGCGACATCATGGTTACTGGAGGAAGCGAAGCTGCAGTGACACAAGCTGGGATGGGGGGATTCAACTCTATGCATGCGCTTTCTACCAGAAATGACGATCCTCAAAAAGCATCTAGACCATTTGATGCCAATAGAGATGGTTTTGTCTTAGGTGAAGGTGCCGGAGCTCTTATTCTTGAAGAATATGAGCATGCCAAAGCAAGAGGAGCGAAAATTTATGCTGAAGTCATTGGAGGCGGAATGTCTTCTGATGCTTACCACATGACAGCTCCACATCCTGAAGGTATAGGCGTGATAGCTGTTATGAAAAATTGCTTGAATAATTCTGGACTAAAACCTGAAGATGTAGATACCATCAATACGCATGGAACATCTACTCCACTTGGCGATGTTGCAGAATTGAAAGCGATTAAACAGGTTTTTGGCGAACATGCTAAAAACATTAATATCAATTCTACAAAATCTATGACGGGTCACCTGCTAGGAGCTGCTGGAGCTGTAGAAGCCATTGCTTCTATTTTGGCAATGCAAAACAGCCTAGTACCCCCTACGATCAATCATGAAACTGCAGATGAGAATATTGATTCTGAACTCAATCTTACATTGAACAAGCCTCAAGAACGGAAAATAAAGGTGGCTATGAGCAATACGTTTGGTTTTGGAGGACATAATGCCTGCGTTGCTTTCAAAAGCATGGAGGATGAGTAGCATATCCATATTGAATGAAGTTTTTTAAAAATATACTTAATGAATCCCGTTCTCATAGAGACGGGATTTTTTTTCAGAAAATCCAAAAGATTGTAAAGGTAAAACCCAACAGTTTATCTATCTACAAGCAAGCCTTCACGCACTGCTCTTTAAAAGAGAAAAATGAAGAAGGGCAGGTGATAAGCTACGAACGCCTTGAGTTTTTAGGAGACTCCATCCTCGGTGCTGTGATCTCTACTTATTTATTTGAAAACGCACCGCATGGCGATGAAGGCTATCTTACCAAAATGCGTTCTAAAATTGTAAGCCGAAAAAACCTTAACCTGCTTGGAGAAGGCTTCAATCTCACAGACCTTATTCGTTCTGAAATCCCAGCGGAGAAGCTTGGTAAAAACATCAATGGAAACTTATTTGAGGCACTCATTGGAGCCATTTACGTAGATAAAGGTTTTAAGGCTTGTGAATCTTTCATTTACAAAAAAGTCATCCAGGAGGATGTGGATTTAGCCAAACTTGAAAAGCGGGTGGTTAGCTATAAAAGCTTGATGATTGAGTGGTGCCAGAAGAATAAATTTCCTTTTGAATTTATTGTTGAAGATGATATGGGCAAGGATGATGAGAAGCACTTTGCGGTTAAATTTATCATCAATAATGAGATTTCCGGCAAAGCCAGAGAAACTTCCAAAAAAAGAGCCGAAGAGAAAGCGTCGCAACGCGCTTACTTTACGTTTCAAAATCACATGAATACCTAAAATTCTTTCCACGAAAACGTTTTCTTAATCTTTTGCGGACTATAAAGAGAGCTAAGTTTTGATGCATCTTGTTTTGTTTCATATATTTACAGATAGTTGAGTTGAAGAATTTTTAAAATTTCTATTAAGAATATCATGAAAAGAAAAAGATTCAGTTTATCTGATTTTGAAGTTTCTGATTTTAAATTAATAGGCATTCACTCTCAACAAGAACCGCATAAACTCGCTTATCTTATCAACTCTGTTCTAGGCACTAGTTTTAAAAGAATGGAAGATAATCTTGAACTTACCGTTAATGGAAAATTTGTAAGTTTTCCCATATTTGATTATTTCAACAAGGAATGGGATACCAAGTCTTATTTGATCAGTAATAAAGTGAGTTTAGAGCAAGAATCGGTTGTAGCCAATAACTTGTTTCAAACTGAAGATTTAGTAAGGTCAGAATTTCTTTTGAGAGACTATAAACGAGTAGATTACTTATTAAAAATAGATGATGAATTGGGTATTTTTAATCCTCAGCTTATCATCGAAAAACTAATAAAAACGCATCAAATTACGATGGCTTATCCCATCGAAAGCAGTGCGATAAAACACCCAGAACATTTAATTTTAGACTAATGAAAACATTAAAGAAAACAAAAATAGTTTCCACTCTAGGTCCTGCGACCAGCAAAAAAGAAGTTCTGAAAGACATGCTAGACGCTGGCGTGAACATTTTCAGAATCAACTTTTCTCATGCGGATCATGACGGTGTTCGTGAGCGTGTAAAAATGATTCGCGACCTTAACGAGGAGTACGGTTTCAACGCCGGGATTCTAGGAGATCTTCAAGGACCTAAACTTCGTGTGGGTGTGATGAAAGATGAAGTGGTTGTAGAGCCTGGTGATGAAATTACCTTTGCTACAGGTAAAGAATTTGAAGGCACTAAAACCCGTGTCTACATGAACTATGAAACCTTCCCACAGGACGTAAAACCAGGAGAACGCATCTTGCTCGATGATGGAAAATTAATCTTCGAAGTACTGACCACCGATAAGAAAAAAGAAGTCAAAACCAAAGTAATTCAAGGCGGACCACTAAAGTCTAGAAAAGGAGTTAACCTTCCTAATACAAACATCTCTCTTCCTGCATTGACAGAGAAGGATGTTGAAGATGCCATTTTTGCTTGCGAACTTCAGGTGGACTGGATTGCTTTGTCCTTTGTAAGATTTGCAAGTGATCTCAAGCAACTTCAGAAGATTATTAAAAAGCACAGCGAACATAAAATACCTATTATTTCTAAAATCGAAAAACCAGAAGGGGTCAAAAACATCGATAAAATCATCGCTTACTGCGATGGTTTGATGGTGGCTCGTGGAGATTTGGGTGTAGAAATACCAGCCCATGAAGTACCATTAATTCAAAAACAATTGGTGCTTAAGGCTAAACAAGCTCGGATTCCGGTCATTATTGCGACGCAAATGATGGAAACCATGATAGACAGCCTTACTCCAACTCGGGCAGAGGTAAATGATGTCGCCAACTCTGTGATGGATGGGGCCGATGCCGTAATGCTCTCAGGTGAAACTTCGGTTGGTAAATATCCAGTACAAGTGATCCAAAAAATGGCTCAAATCCTTAAGAGTGTTGAGAATTCTCCACTTATTAATGTACCCCAGGAAGCACCACAAATCAAAACGAAGAGGTATCTCACCAAGTCCATTTGTTATCACGCGGCTTTGATGGCCAACGAAATAGATGCGAGTGCCATTTGTACATTGACCAATAGTGGATACACCGCATTTCAGATATCAGCCTGGAGACCAGATTCACATATTCTGGCCTTTACTTCCAACAAAAGGATACTGACGCAATTGAGCCTTTTGTGGGGAGTTAGAGCCTTTTACTACGACAAATTTAGCAGTACAGATGAAACCATAGAAGATATCAATTCTATTGCTAAAGAAATGAAATACGTTGAAAAAGGAGATTTCACTATCAATCTGGCAGCTATGCCTATTGAAGCTAAAGGCATGGTAAATACCTTAAGAGTGTCTGAAATCAGCTAAATAATTTAATTGCTTTTAGAATTATACCCTAAACAAGTTTGCATAGAGCATAACTTGTTTAGGGTTTTTAAGTTGATTACTTAAACAATGATATGCCTCGTCGGAGTCAAAAAAGCTCCTATATCGGAATGACAAAGTATAACTTTTAAGACAGCTTTTTTAGGTTTTCAAACCAGAGCCAGCCAGAATAATCACAAACTCACCCTTGGGTTTTTTCTCCTCAAAATGGG
>CAZOAD010000012.1:21441-22570 GCA_964577705.1 uncultured Mesohalobacter sp. | reverse complement strand
GCGCCTGGCAGACATTCTACAGTGAGGCCTGCTTCAACACAGGCCCTCACTAATAGAAATCCAGGATCGGATATACCTGGGGTGCCTGCATCGGTAATAATAGCCGTTTCTCTACCATTCTTGATCTGCTTAACAACAACATCTGTTTGAGAATGCTCGTTGTGTTGATGGTAACTTTGCATAGGCGTTTCGATACTATAATGCTTTAGCAAAATACCACTCACACGGGTGTCTTCAGCCAGAATAAGTCCTACTGAGTTCAAAACCTCTACAGCTCTGTAAGTCATATCTGCAAGATTACCAATGGGAGTTGGTACCAAAATAAGTTTGGACATGTTTACTTAAATTTGCGTTCTACTATCTCCATAAATCTGGCTTCGGTAGCCTCCTTACCTTGCCAATGGTTATAATCTGGTTTGACTTGGTTTTGAATAAAAGATTCAACTTCTGATAAGGAAGTCATGGTGTTCAACTGGGATAGTACGCGATTGTAGTCATCTGTGTTCCCTCCAAACAGGTGGTTGGTAAAGGCAATCCTATCGTTGAGCCCAATTTTGATTCCACTTTTCAACTTATCATTTAGCGATCGCTTTTCTGGCTGAGCAGAATTGAGGTTAGATCTTACATCTTCCGGCTCTGGCGGGGTAGATTTCTGTTCCTCACTTTCAGATTCGGGACTTTTGCTTGGATACTTTTGTTCTGAAGCAGTCGAGTTTTGATTTTGATCTCCTGGTTTAGGTTCAAAATCTGGAAGGTCGTCGAAATGCACTCCGTAGCTTTTGAAATCATCTTCTGTGGGATAGGAAGACCCTGGCTTAGGTGGCTCACTTTCCTGAGAAGTCGCTTCGGCTGGTGGGGTCTCTTCTGCAGAAGAATCAAAACCAGATTTGGATTTATCGGTTATTTTTCTGAATTCTTCCAGTAGCAAATCCACCTGTTCAGACTCTGGGGGCATTTGAGAAACGATATCTTTTATCTTTTCGGTGTTAGGTTCAGAAATGGGATCTGGGTTATAATCCATCCCGTCAGGAGATTTATAGTGCCCGCTTTCTTCATCGATATCGCTAAATTGTTGGGAGAAAGAATCCTTGAATTCAGTTTTGGAAATCTCGGACTTTAAGCCACCAAA
>CAZOAD010000012.1:1347-21431 GCA_964577705.1 uncultured Mesohalobacter sp. | reverse complement strand
TCCTTTTTCAATTGATGGATATCTGCCCTGTTTTTTAATTTTAAAATGCGTTCGGCTAGACTTATCAATTCGTCCTCCAAGACTCTCTTCATAACATTTATAATTTTCTTTTTTAAAGACCCTATTATTTTGCTAATTTTAGCCCTATTAAGTTGTGATAACAACTCTGATACTAACGCCCTAAATTACAAAATGTTTCTCGAAAACACTGTTAATCACAAAGAGCAATTTGGATGGATCGAAGTGATCTGTGGAAGTATGTTTTCTGGCAAGACCGAAGAATTAATTAGACGGTTAAAGCGTGCAAAATTTGCTAAACAGAAGGTAGAAATCTTCAAACCACAGATTGACCGGAGATACGACGATATGGAAGTCGTCTCTCACGACGAGAATTCCATCCGTTCCACTCCAGTTCCTGCAGCTGCCAACATCAGGCTTTTAGCAGATGCCTGCGATGTGGTAGGCATTGATGAGGCTCAATTTTTTGATGATGAAATCATCTCGGTTTGCAACGATTTGGCCAATAGAGGTGTTCGCGTCATCGTAGCAGGCTTGGATATGGATTTCAAGGGCAACCCCTTTGGTCCTATGCCTAACTTGATGGCTACTGCAGAGTATGTTACTAAAGTCCACGCTGTTTGCACACGAACAGGAAATCTGGCGCAATACAGCTTCAGAAAATCCACCAAGGAAGATCTGGTTTTACTTGGTGAAACCGACGAATACGAACCTCTAAGCAGAGCAGCCTATTTTAAGGCAATGCTGAAGGAAAAGGTCAAACATATCGACGTTAAAGACTCAGAAGAACTAGCTTCAAAAAAATCTGAGCAATGACCAAAGTCTTAGAAACACGTCTGGAGATTGACTTTTCTGCTTTGGAAGCTAATTTTAACTTGCTCAAAGGCTATTTAAGTCCCTCTACAAAACTGATGGGGGTTGTGAAGGCTTTTGCTTATGGTACAGATTCTGTTCTCATTGGAAAGCAGTTGGTCAAACTTGGCGCAGAACACCTGGCGGTAGCTTATATTGAAGAGGGAGTTAGACTGAGAAAAGCAGGAGTAAAAGTGCCAATTCTGGTATTTTACCCCCAACTAGAAGAGCTAAAAGACCTCATAGATTATCACCTCACTCCTAGTGTTTACACTCATCGGTTTTTAGAAGGACTTTGCCAGGAACTAAGTCACCACCGAGAGCATACGCTAGAGATACACCTTAAAATCAACACCGGACTCAATCGCTTGGGCTTTGAGTTGACAGAGTTGGATACAGTGATCAAACATTTGGAGGCAGAACCTAAAATAAAGGTGGCTGGGGTCTTTTCACACTTAGCTGCTTCGGGGAATAAGAATGAAGTTGAATTTACCAAGACACAGATTGCTAGATTTGAACAGGCCAGAGCATTTTTTAAAACTCACCTCAACACCTCATTTTTGAGCCACCTCTGTAATTCCAGCGGCATCTTGAATTTTCCTGAAGCTGAATACGACATGGTTCGTGCAGGTATTGCCTTGTATGGTTATGGAAACAATCCAACTGAGCATAAACTGCTAAAAGCAGTCGCTAGTTTAAAAACAGTGATTGCTCAATTAAGAACTATACAAAAAGGCGATAGCGTAGGATATGAACGTAAGTTTAGAGCTGAAAAAACCACCAAAATCGCTACCCTACCTTTGGGCTATGCCGATGGTATTTCAAGGATGTTTGGCAATGGCAAAGCCTGTGTTCTAATCAATCGAAAAAAGGCGCCTATCATAGGCAATGTGTGTATGGATACATTAATGGTGGACGTTACAGGAATCGACTGTGAAGAAGGCGACGAAGTAGAAGTGTTTGGCAAAAACCATACGGTGATCGACTTTGATATCGAACAACAGACCATTCCTTACGAGGTCATTACCAGAATTTCTCAACGCGTAACGCGGGTGTTGGTTTAATACTTCAAATTTATGATTTGAGATGCAAAAGGGTGTTAATAATGATAACGACAGGCGGCAATCAGTAATTGTTTTTCCTGATATTTATAAACCAACCTATGCTCTATATTTATACGTCTAGACCAGTATCCCATTAAATCCCCTTTAAGTGCTTCTGGTTTTCCTATGCCCTCAAAAGGTGTTCTTATACAACTTTTGATAAGCTCATTGATGCGTTTTACCATTTTTCTGTCGACTTTTTGCCAATACAAATAATCATTCCAGGACTGAGTCGACCAGATAATTTTCATTAGTCAATAAGTTTGTTTGAAACGCCTTTCCCTTCTTCAAGTTCTTTTATAGAATCAAGCAGAATATCCCTGTTTTTACCAGAAAGTAAATAGGCGGTCTCCTTAAGCGAGTTGTATTCATCCAAAGATATTAAGACTAAATCTTTACCATTTTTACGTTTGATGACAACACTGCTTACGTCATCAATCACTTTTTCAAACCAATGCTTAAGGTTAGATCGAAAATTTGTATAGTTAACTAATTCCATGTCTCAAAGATAATGAAAAGTACTTAAACACGTACTTTACAAAATTGGGATAGTTGTTTTATATTTCAAATTAATGATTTGAAGTCCATAACTTACTTGTTTGGATAGCTTTAAAAAAAGTCAAGCAAACTCATGGAATCTAGCAACAACATATGATATTGGTATAATATCTTGATTCATTGTTCTAAAATTTTATCAAACTTCAGCCATATCCATTAACTTTGTGGTGAATTCAATTTATGGAATCTACAGATCTCGACATCCAAGTTAAAACCCTTCCAGAACAACCTGGAGTGTATCAATATTACGATAAAGACGACAGGATTTTATATGTAGGTAAGGCCAAAAACCTCAAGAAAAGAGTCTCTTCCTATTTCAATAGAGAACACGATAGCCATCGCATTGGCGTGATGGTAAAGAAGATCAGGAATATAAAGCATATCGTGGTCGACTCCGAAATGGATGCGCTGTTGCTGGAAAATAACCTCATCAAAAAGCACCAGCCAAGGTTTAACATCATGTTGAGGGACGATAAAACCTACCCTTGGCTCTGTATCAAGAATGAACGCTTCCCCAGGGTCTTTCTTACAAGACAGGTGATCAAAGATGGGAGCGAATATTATGGTCCCTATCCCAGCGTAAGGACCGTTAAGACACTTCTGGGTCTGATTAAAGGACTCTACCAACTCCGAACATGTAACTACGATTTATCTCGAGCTAAGATTGAGCAAGGGAAATATAAAGTGTGTTTGGAATACCACTTAGGCAATTGCAAAGGCCCTTGTGAAGATCTTCAGGATGAAGATGAATACCTTAAACAAATTGAAGCGATCCGCAACATCGTCAAAGGAAACTTAAAGGATTCCTTGAAAGATTTCAGGGAACAGATGAACAGTTTGGCTGCGGAAATGCGCTTTGAGGAAGCCGAAAAAGTAAAACGGAAAATCAATACCCTCGAGAAATACCAGTCCAAGTCGACGGTTGTCAATCCAAAAATAAGCAACGTCGATGTCTTTTCTGTAGTGAGTGACGAAGGCTACGGATACGTTAACTTCATGCAGTTGTCTCATGGCGCCATCATCCGTTCCCACACCATAGAGATGAAGAAAAAGCTGGACGAATCAGATCAAGAGCTACTAGAGCTGGGCATCACTGAAATTCGACAACGCTTCGAGTCTAATTCTCCAGAAATCTATGTTCCATTTGAAGTCGAAGCCGGAGAATATGTAAGGGTTACAGTTCCTAAACTGGGAGACAAAAAAGCAATTGTAGAACTTTCTACACGAAATGCAAAGTATTTCCGCATGGAGCGCTTCAAGCAAATGAAAATCGTGGATCCAGACCGGCATACCAACCGCTTAATGGCTCAGATGAAGGAAGATTTGCGACTTAGTGAAGAACCCCGCCATATCGAATGTTTTGACAACTCCAACATACAAGGCTCCAACCCAGTAGCAGCCTGTGTAGTTTTCAAAAACGGGAAGCCCAGCAAGAAAGATTATAGAAAATTCAATATCAAAACCGTTGAAGGACCCGATGATTTTGCCTCAATGGAGGAAGTGGTCTACAGACGCTACAGGCGATTGCTGGAAGAAGATGAACCCTTACCACAACTGGTTATCGTTGATGGAGGAAAAGGTCAGTTATCTTCGGGTGTGACAGCACTGGAACGCTTAGGATTGAGAGGAAAAATTCCCATAATTGGCATCGCTAAACGACTTGAAGAGTTGTTTTATCCGGGGGATAAGTATCCTCTATATTTGGATAAAAAAACAGAGACGTTAAAGATCATTCAGCAGCTCAGGAACGAGGCTCACCGGTTTGGTATTACCTTTCATAGAAATAAAAGAAGTAAGAGCGCCATTGGCACAGAATTGGAAGAGATTTCTGGCATAGGAGAGAAAACATCCGTAGAACTATTGCAGCATTTTAGATCGATTACCAAAGTGAAAAAAGCCAGCTTAAAAGAACTAGAGGAAGTCATAGGAACCTCCAAAGCCAATCTTATTTATTCCCATTACCATACTAATCATGAAACTTAATTTCCTTTTTTTACTCCTGCCTGTTTTTATTTGGGGACAAAATCTAGACCTCAGCACACTCGATAGCCTGCAACGATCTGGAAAAGAGATAAAGGTCGGCTTGGTTTTAAGCGGTGGAGGTGCTAAAGGTCTTGCCCATATAGGGGTATTAAAAGTCATTGAAGAAGCAGGAATAAAAATTGATTATATCGGCGGAACAAGTATGGGCGCCATTATTGGTGGGTTGTACGCTTCAGGATACACGACTCATCAATTGGACTCGATATTCAAAACTACAGATTTTGGGACGTTGATTCAGGATGAATTGCCTCGCGGAGCCAAAAGTTTCAATGAAAAGAAAAATTCAGAGCGCTACGTGCTAAGTTTACCTTTTGACAACTTTCAAGTCCGATTTCCATCAGGGATATCCAAAGGGCAAAACGTTTATAATTTGTATGCTCAGCTTCTATCAAAGGTAAAGGAAAGCGATTTCTCCAAGCTACCTACCCCCTTTTTATGTATTGCTACCAACGTAGAAACTGGAGAAGAAGTTGTTTTAGAAAGTGGAAATCTTGCAACAGCTATGGCTGCCAGCGGCGCCATACCTACTCTTTTCAGCCCAGTATTCATAGACGATCAGATGCTAACCGATGGAGGTGTTATCAATAATTTTCCTGTAGAAAGAGTGAAAGCAAAAGGTATGGACATTATCATTGGAGTGGACGTGCAGGATGATCTTAGAGATAGAAAGAATCTACAAAGTGGATTGGAAATTCTTACTCAGGTCAATAATTTTAGAACCATCAACGCAGCTGAAGAAAAGAGCTCAAAGACTGATCTCTACATCAAACCCAATATTGAGGGATTTACCGTTTTATCTTTTAATGATGGGGAACTTATCATCAACAAGGGGGAAGAAGCTGCTCAGGAAAAACTGGAAGTTTTAACAAAACTCGCTTCAGCTCAAAACAGAGAAACTAGTCTTACCCCAGCAAAATTAAGAGACAGTTTGCTTGTTGGAAACATCTTAATTGAAGGTAACGAAACCTTTCCCCGAAATTTCATCAGGGGGAAACTCAAGCTCAATAGCTTTGAAAAAACCAGCTTTAAAAAGTTAAATGCCGGCCTCAATAATTTATCGGCTACAGGAAGTTTTGAAAAGATAAGTTACAGTCTTACTGAGAATGCAATTGATAAGAGTTACGAAGATTTAACTCTTAGGATATATGAGAGTGAGCAGAACACTCTACTCAAGTTTGGTGTCCACTATGATAGACTTTACAAAACTAGTTTTTTGGCCAACCTGACTCAAAAGAGTTTATTTTTTACCAACGATTTAGCTTCATTGGATCTGATTATAGGAGATAATTTTAGGTATAACTTAAATTATTACATAGACAAAGGAAGGTATTGGAGTATTGGCATTTACTCCAGGTTTAATCAATTTGACGGGGACGTCAACTTTGAGTTTTTACAACAAAATGTGGACTCGCCTAATTCTTTAAATTTAAACAAAGTCAGACTAAAGAATGAAGATTTTACCAACCAATTATATGCTGAAACTTTTCTAACTCAGGACTTTAAATTTGGACTTGGAGCAGAGTACAAATATCTGGAAGCCACCACTGAAACCTTTATTGAGGATCCAAATGTCAACGAATTTGAAACCGTCATCGAAAACAACAATTTATTTAGCACTTTCGGCTATCTAAGAGTAGATACCCTGGACGATAAGTTTTATCCAAGTTCTGGCTATTTCTTCTCGGGCCAATTAAATATTTATTTCCCCTTATTCGATAATTATTCTGAATTTGCCATTACCAAAGGTGAAGCAGCATTTGCTTATCCCATTTCCAATAAATTTTCAGCTTATATCGGCTCCGAACTAGGCTTTAGAACTGGAAATGAAGACTTAGCGGCACTAAATTTCTTCTTAGGTGGTTTTGGCAATCAAACCATCAATAACTTCACTCATTTTATCGGTTATGACTTTTTCACGCTATCTGCAGATGCTTACATCAAGGGGACACTTGAGGTCGACTATAACTTTTATAAAAAAAATCATTTGATCCTTACTGCCAATTATGCCAATGTAGAAGACGACTTACTCTCTAGTGGAAATTGGCTGTCTAGCCCAGATTTTTCTGGTTACGGCATTGGGTTAGGATCCAGTACACTTTTAGGTCCGGTAGACCTGAAGTATTCCTACTCACCTGAAACTAAGGAGAGTGTATGGTATTTTAGTTTGGGCTACTGGTTTTAAATGACTTTACATTTTCCGAGGAGGGATTTTATGCTTCGTTTCTGACTATTATTAGATAATTTTAACGAAGCTTGAAGGTTACATCTATTTTCACGATATTTGATTAAATCGTAATAAACATGCCCTTCTATCACAAACTTGGTAAAATACCACATAAAAGACACACCATCTTTAAGAAACCTGATGGTTCATTATACCGTGAGCAGCTTTTTGGGACTATTGGCTTTGACGGGATGTCGACCAATAGTTACCACGAGCATCACCCTACTCAAGTCAAAGAAATTCTTGGACATAAGGATGTCACCCCAAAAGTAGCTGTCAATACCAACTTAAAGTCTTACAAGTTTCACGGTTTCAAAACAGTACCTCAACCCGATTATCTGGATAGCAGATCTACGGTTTTACACAACTCAGATGTGAATATTATTCTGGCTGCTCCTACCCAGTCTTTGGAGGCCTATTTTTATAAAAATGCAGATGCAGATGAGTTGCTTTTTATCCACAAAGGCAAAGGTAAACTGAGAACGCATCTGGGTAACCTGGATTTTGAATACGGCGATTACTTGCTTATTCCTAGAGGTATAATTTATAAGATCGATTTTGAAACTGAAGATAACAGACTGTTTATTGTAGAATCAAAAAGACCGATTTACACCCCGAAACGCTACAGAAATCACTTTGGACAATTGCTGGAACATGCCCCTTTTTGTGAACGGGATTTAAGACAGCCCTACGAGCTGGAAACCAATGATGAAACTGGAGATTTCTTGATAAAAGTGAAGAAAGAGAATCAACTGTTTGATATGGTCTATGCTACGCATCCCTTTGATGTGGTGGGGTATGATGGGTATAACTATCCTTATGCCTTTTCGATTCACGATTTCGAACCCATAACAGGACGTATCCACCAGCCACCACCGGTGCATCAAACCTTCGAGACCGATGCTTTTGTGGTATGTTCGTTTTGCCCTCGCTTATTTGATTATCATCCCGAAAGCATTCCTGCGCCATACAACCACAGCAATATAGATAGCGATGAGGTGTTGTATTATGTAGATGGAGATTTTATGAGTAGAAACGATATAGAAGCTGGACATATATCTCTACATCCTGCGGGGATTCCACACGGTCCTCACCCAGGCGCTGTGGAGCGTAGTATAGGACAGACCAAAACTGAAGAGCTTGCGGTCATGGTAGACACCTTCAAGCCTTTAAAAATTACAGAAGAAGGCATGGCCATAGCCGATGACAGCTATCACAAATCGTGGCTAGAAGACAAGCATTAGCAATGAGCCTGCAAAATGCGACAAGCTTGCCTGTATCGGGAGAGAGCTTTAGCCGCTGCCAAAAGATAATGGAGGTAGAGAAGCTAAAAACGCACCAGAACTAAATAGAATTAAAGAATTGAATTAAAAATTGAAACCGATGAGTAAAGATACCACCAGTCAAAAGCTAGAAAAAGTAAACCCTAAAGCCGAAGATTTCCTTCCAATTTTGGGGACCGATTTTGTTGAACTTTATGTAGGAAACGCAAAACAAGCTGCCTATTATTATCAGACAGCCTGGGGCTTCCAGCCTGTTGCCTATGCAGGACTGGAAACCGGTAAAAAAGACACCACTTCTTATGTGCTACAACAAGGCAAAATACGATTGGTATTGACCAGCCCCATGGGTGATGGCGGCGATATCAACAGGCATATTAGCGAGCATGGGGATGGTGTAAAGTTTGTTTCGCTTTGGGTTGACGATGCTACAAAGAGTTTTGAAGAAACCGTTAAACGCGGAGCTAAACCCTATGCTGAACCTTATACCATACAAGATGATAATGGAAAAGCAGTAATTTCCGGAATCCATACTTACGGAGAGACCATTCACTTATTTATAGAACGAAAGGACTATGCGGGACCGTTTTTGCCAGGTTATACCACCTGGACCAAGTCCTACAAATCTGAAGGCGTGGGTCTAAAATACATCGACCACATGGTGGGTAATGTAGGCTGGAATGAAATGAATAAATGGGTTGATTTCTATGCCGATGTTATGGGTTTTGCCCAGCTACTGTCTTTTGACGATAAGGACATTTCTACAGAATATACGGCATTGATGAGTAAGGTGATGAGCAATGGAAATGGGCGAATAAAATTTCCCATCAACGAGCCTGCGGAAGGTAAAAAGAAGTCTCAAATCGAAGAATATATTGATTTTTATAACGGTGCTGGTGTGCAACATATAGCTGTAGCTACAGATAATATCATTGAAACTGTGAGTGAATTGCAGGCCCGTGGTGTGGAATTTTTGAACATTCCAGAAACTTACTACGACACTGTTTTGGACCGGGTTGGGGAGATAGATGAAGACCTGGCACCGCTCAAGGAGCTTGGCATCTTAATAGATAGCGATGATGAAGGCTATTTACTACAGATTTTTACTAAACCTGTACTGGACCGGCCTACTATGTTTTTTGAAATCATACAACGTAAAGGAGCACAATCTTTTGGAAAAGGAAATTTTAAAGCCTTGTTCGAAGCTATTGAGCGCGAGCAAACCTTAAGAGGAACGTTGTAATTGATGTTTGATTAAAGTTTTATTTATAACAAAGCCTCGACCTGTTGAGTCGGGGCTTTGTTGTAAGTTTTGGCGATTACTAATAAAGTCCTCTTAAAAACAAAGGCATGCTAATTGATAATATTGAAATTTGAACAAACGTTATGTTGTTATGAAACTTATCCTAAGCACCTTATTCTTTTTGTCGTCCTTAATCGGATTTAGCCAATCTGCCTACGGAGATGGCGAACTGCTCAACTTCAAGATAAAATACGGCTGGTTCAATACCAGTAAAGCTAGCTTGGAAGTGAAAAAAGCAGAACTTCAGGGGAAAAATGTCTATCATATTGTAGGAATTGGTAAAAGCGTCGGTCTTCTGGATGTTTTTTTTAAGGTAAGGGATCGCTACGAGTCTTTTGTCACCAGAGATGAGGGCTTACCCATTAAATTTATTCGCGACATCAGTGAAGGTGGATATAAAAAGCACAAGGAACTTTTCTTCGACCACAATACCCGCAAGGTAAAAGTCGTAGATTTTAAACACAGTACTACCGAGTCTTTTGACTTTGAACCCGATACACAAGACATGATTTCTGCTTTTTATAAGCTTAGAAATAGCATAGATATCAAGCATCTAAAACCAGGTCAGGAATTCAATTTAAACATGTTTTTTGATAATGAAAACTACGATTTCAAGACCAAATTTCTGGGCTATGAAACGATTGAAACTAAATTCGGAAAAGTGGAATGTCTCAAATTTAGACCTTACGTTATGGCCGATCGCGTCTTTGAAGAAAGCGAGAGCCTCACCTTTTGGGTATCTGCCGATAAAAATAAAATCCCTGTAAAAATTGAAGCTGAATTGGCGGTGGGTTCACTTACGGCAGAGCTCGATGAGTATAGAGGTTTGAAGCATCCCTTTCGTATCCTTATGAATTAATTCTATCTTGAACCTTTCTCTTGAGTAAATTAATTTTATGACTCCTCCTCCCAAAACTTCCTCATATTGGTTTGTACTGTACACCAAACCAAGAGCTGAAAAAAAACTAGCCGATCAACTTATGGAAGATGGTATCGAAGCTTATTGTCCAAGTCAGGTGGAGATAAGGCAGTGGAGCGATCGTAAAAAAAAAATAGAAACACCGTTACTCCCTTCCATGATTCTGGTCCGTATTCCAAATGAAGACCGCGATAAAGTCTTTGGCAGAAAAAATGCTGTTCGGTATCTGTATTGGCTTGGACAGCCTGCAAAAGTCACCACTGAAGAAGTTGAAAGCTTAAGGTCGATGGTGGAAGACAGCCAGTTTGAAAGTCAAGGACTTCAAAAACTGAAGCCAGGAGAAAAACTGGATTTAACTTCCTTAGGTTTTAAACACATTCAAGGTACCGTAAAATTTGTGAATGCCAACGAATGCTGGATTGTTTTAGAAAACCTTGGTTACCTCGTAAAGTTCAAGAAAGCTTAGTTGTAGTGCTTTTCTTTCCAAATGCGTCCAAAACTATCCCTCCATAAAATTTCGCTCGCATTTTTGAACTATAGAATAAGGTGCAAATGTTGTTTTCTATTTAAGTTCAATTTAAAACTTCAAATTCAGTCCAAATTGATAAGCCAAAGCTTCTGCATTGAAAATATTACTAAAATGGTTCATGCGATCAACATTTGCAAAAAGGTTGATTTTCCAAACATCTAAAGCTATTCCAGCGCCATAATTAGGCCTGTTGAACTGGTCTATGCCTAGACTTACTTTTGCGTAAAAGGTCTTCCAAAAACTTCTTTCATACATCCCGTTGATGCTGTAGAAAAAGTTTCCTGCACTCACCATGCTAAAGGCGTGTAAGCTCAAAGTTTGATTACCAGCGCGTTTCCCGCCAGATTTTAATCTGCAGTTGCACCGACTGGCATCCCCTCCAAAATTGTAACTCAATCCAAGGTTTAGCTTGGCAGGTTGTACATAGGTGTAAGACCCAGAGGTGGTTTCTGTCGGCATATTTTCTTCAATCTCATCACCAAGGTTTCGGTAGTAAGTGATCAAATCATCGCCTTGCGAGAACTCGGGAAACTGTAGGCCAAGTCCGTCGTATTCATAAAATCCTCTCGACACATCTCTTCTTGTGTTTTTAGAAAAGTGAATGAACCCCAGGTCCAAAAGACTTGCTGTAAATTCTAGTCTCTCGTTAAAATAATAAGACAGACCAAAATCAAGACCTAATCCATAATTGGAACCAATCAAAATAGCTCCTGGAGATAAGTTATCTGAATTATCCAAGCCAGTACTATCAAATCTTAAGTTCAAATTACTAATGCTTTGGTCTAAAAGTAGACCGTCTTCGGGTTGAAAAGAATTAAATTGTCCAGTATTCCTCACCGATCTTATGTTGGCACTAGAGGTGTATAGTTTTCCTCTGACTCCGAGGTGCAGATTTTTATTGATTTGCTCGTTGACGCCGACATGAAAAACGGTCTGTAGATTAGCTCTAAAATTGATTTCACCGAGATCATAACTTCTGCTTTGGCCGGCATTTCCAAAATAAGCGAATTCCAATAAGTCTTTAGGAAAGTTTAAAACTCCGTCGCTTTCTTGATACACACCCGCTGAGTAGTAACGGTCTTTGTGCTTAAAACCAAAATTGATCAAATCCAGCTTTTGATTGAAAGCAACAAAGTCTCTGGATGAAATCCTATTGATAGAAGCAGCTACATTAGCATTAAAATCATTGGCATTGAAAAGATTATCTACACTCAGAACTGAATTTCCTGCAGAAGCATAGATATTGGACAAAACGGGAACCCCTATATGAAAATTTGTTTTTTCATAAGCAGCACCTGGGTTAAGCATCAATGATTGTGGGTTGTGGGTTTGATTGTAGAGCAAGTGCTTATCTTGACTCCATAAAGAATTTACAAGGATCAATACTAAAAATACTAGGATATACCTCATTCTCCTGTAAATAAATACTCTCCTTCCACAATACATTCAATACGCATGCTTCCAGAATTGGTAGCAGCTGAAGGCTGATTTACAAAAAATTCGGCTCTTATACTTGTAGTTATAATATCTATGTCCTGAGGACTTACAACCACAGAAAAGCTTTTCACAGTAGGATCTTCTTCTGTTCCCGCTGGTATAGGTTCTGTCACCCTAAAGGTTTCTCCGTTGTCACTATTGAAAAAAACAAAATCAAAAGTTTGTCTTCTGTTGATACTATTTTCAGCTAAAAATTTAAATTCTAAGCGTTCTAGATTGTCGTCATTAAACTCTTCGTTTAAAAAGTCAATATCTATAAAATCTCTTATGCTATTGGGAACAGGAATAGAATCATTGCCAGAGTTGATCAATGCAGCTGAATACTCCGTTTGAAATACATTGGCTTCAAAAGAAGGTCTAGCCTCAAAATTATCTGTATCCAAAGACCTGTCGTCTGTACAACTCAGAAAAATCAAACAAAAAATCAATAAATATCTCATAGTATTATAACAAGTCAGGTTTGGATTACCCTATGCCACCCCTATCAAACGTTGCATAGTTAATTAAAATTGCCACAATTTCAAATTAATTACTGGTTCTCTAAATGATTTAAGTCAGCTTTATCATTCCTATATTCCTGGAGACTGAACCACTCGTGAGTTCTCTCATCATTGAAGTAATATTCTGCCTTTACAGGTTTTCCATTTACTTTATATAAAGCCAGTCCTTCTCTTTTTCCATCTTGTAACTCTACAGTCATCACAGAATCTCCTTCATAGTAACGCCACCACGATGTAGCAATACCTTCTTTGTAATGTCCCTCCTTTTCTATAGAACCTTTTTCATTAAAATAATACCAGTACCCTTCTTTTCGATTCTGTTTATAGCTGCCTTTAGCTTTCATTTTCTGGTTTGGGTAGTAGAAATACCAGTAGTTTTCCTTTTGTTCACCGTTTATCCAACCTTCAGCTTTTATACTTCCGTCTTCAAAAAAATATTTTACATATTCTGTAGTCATCACCGGTAGATTTATAATTAAACAGAAAATAATGATGTAGGATTTCATTTTTAAATACATACGGAATTGTTTTAGAAATGGTTTTTGAACCCTAAGAATAAAAATCTCGTAGGTATAGAAAAATATATCATCATGAAATCAAAAATCATTTTACTCGTGCTAGGGGTAATTTCCCTTCAAGCATTAGCGCAGACTCCAGTATCTGGATTCATGCAAAACTCCGGAGAAGGCGCGGTGTCTTTGTCTTACAACTATGAAAGCTTCGATAAGGTACTGCTGGTCCCTTCGGAAATTGATGGCGTTCCCGTTTTCAATGAAAAGTCGCTTTCAAGTTTTAATCTGTACTCAGAAATTGGGTTGTCAGATAGATTTAATGTCACCTTAAGCATACCATATATAGATGCAGAAGGTGATGCTTCACAAGCAGTCTTGGACGAAAATGGATTTGAAAATTCCAGAAGCGGACTACAGGATCTTGGAGTACACCTCAAGTACTTGGTAACCACTTTAAAATTGGGTGAAGGAAATTTAGACCTCATTGGATCTGTTGGTTTTGAAACTCCATTATCCGATTACGAAGTAGACGAAGGTTTACAATCCATCTTAGCTATTGGAAATGGGTCAACCCGTTTCAACACTATTGGTATTGCTACTTACAAGTTAAACAATGGCTTATTTGCTACGGGGCAGTTTGGTTACAGCATTCGTAACAACGATGTTCCCAACGCCTTGCTTTCTCAATTGAAAGTTGGCTATGCCGGTGCAAAGATTTACGGAGATGTGTACTTAGGTTCTCAAAAATCAACTTCGGGCGTAGACATCCTCGGCGAGGGCTTTACCGGATTCTTTCCCGCAGCAGAAGTGAGTTATACCATACTAGGAGCCAATGTATACGTTCCCTTTGCAGAAAAGCTGGGAGCCTCTGTAGGAGTGGGTCAAATACTTACAGGTAGAAACATTGGTAAAGCCACGGGATTTTCTGCAGGTCTTACTTATTCATTTTAAAACATAAAACATCATGAAAAATCAATTATTAAAAATCGCATTTCTTTCCTTTTTAGCTGTAGGAATTACAAGTTGCGAGAGAGAGTCCAATTTTGAGGATGAAACTCCATCTATTGCCAACATTGCCGTATCCAACTCAGATTTCAGTACTTTGGAAGCAGCTGCAGTGCAAGGTGGCCTTGCCGTAACCTTGAGCAACTCCAACCCCAATGATGCTTCAGGGAGTTATACCGTATTTGCGCCTACCAACGATGCTTTTGCAAGATTGGGGCTTAATGAAGAAACGCTAGGCGTTTTACAAGATGGTTTCTTAACCAATACCTTATTATACCATACTTCCAACGGTGACTTAGGTTCAGGAAATATAGAAGCAGGAGCTTCGGCAAGTTCACTTGTAGGAGTTGACCGACGTTTTATTGAGCGAGATGGAGAGCTATTTATCAATGGTTCCAAAATTTTGGCAACAGACATCAATGCCAGCAATGGAACTGTTCACGTGATCGATAAAGTAATGATTGCCACCGGTGGAGACATTGTACAGTCTGCCGTAGCTTTGCAAGAGGCTAATGTCTTTACTACCCCAGAACTTACTTATTTGGTAGAAGCAGTGCTCTATGCTGATTTAGCAGGTGCACTTACAGCTTCAGAAGGAAGTCCGTCATTTACTGTTTTTGCGCCTACAGACCAGGCATTTATAGATCTAGGTGCAGCTTTAGGACTCACCTTTGAGCAACCTTCAGACATTAGACAATTGCCACAGGATGTGGTAGCCAATGTGTTGCTCAACCACGTCGTTGCTAATGATGGCCGTTTTACCTCAGAATTATCGCAAGGAACCCTTACCCCACTTGGTGGAGATGAACTTAGCCTTGGAGCCTATACCAACGGAGTGTTAACCGTCCAAGGAGTTGGTAATGAAACACCTGCCAACATGGGTATCCCCGATGTACAGGCAGTCAATGGTGTAATTCACGTCATCGATCAGGTTTTATTACCCAATTTATAGATTTGTTTTGTTTTTGATTATATTTTAAGTTCAGGAGAACTGCGGTGCAACCCACCGCAGTTTTTTGTTTTGAGTAATTATTACGAGTTGGGGCGTGACCCCTTCCCAAAGTTTTGGGGAGGGGTCGGGCTATTTGCTACAAGTCCTCACCCTCTAAAAATGGAGGGTTGCGGGCTTTCCACTTCTATCCCTCACGCAGTGTTTAAATAACCTAATCCATGGCGAGTCAAGTTCTTGTCTAGTTTAAGCTTCTTATAAAAAGGGTTTCACTACCAGAGCTTCAAATAATAAGAAAAATCATTTACCCTTTCAGATACATAAAAATAATATATGTTTTTGATAAAACATATAAATAAAAATTAATGCGTTAATTATCTCATCTTTGCAGTGTAAATCTTAAATCACACCTTTATGAGAACATCAACTGTAAGCAAGAAAACGCAAAAAAAAGATTTGAACATTCCTACTAAGGTTGCCATAGCCAAAGGTGATGGGATTGGACCAGAAATCATGGAGGCTACTCTTCGTATTTTAGAAGCAGCTGGTGCAAATCTTGAACCTGATTATATAGAGTTGGGAGAAAAGGTGTATTTGTCTGGAAATACATCCGGAATAGAATCTGATGCCTGGGACTCCATCAATGAGAGTAAACTTATCCTGAAGGCTCCTATCACGACTCCTCAGGGAAGTGGTTTCAAAAGTTTGAATGTCACCCTCAGAAAATCCCTGGGACTTTTTGCAAATGTGCGTCCAGTGGAGGCCTTATCTCCATATGTGCCTACCCACTTCCCGAAAATGGATGTGGTAATCATACGTGAAAATGAAGAAGATTTATATGCAGGTATTGAACACAGACAAACAAATGATGTGTACCAATGCTTAAAACTCATCACTCGTCCTGGCTGCGAACGCATCGTGCGTTATGCCTTTGAGTATGCTAAAGCCTACGGAAGGAAAAAAGTGACCTGTATGGTGAAGGATAACATCATGAAACTTACAGATGGTCTGTTCCATAAGGTGTTTGATGAAATTGCACTAGAATATCCTGACATTAAAAATGAAACACAAATTATCGATATAGGCTCCGCTAGGTTAGCCGCAAAACCAGAAAACTACGACGTGATTGTCACTGCAAATTTATACGGAGATATCATCTCGGATATCGCGGCTGAGATTGGGGGCTCCGTTGGTATGTGTGGCTCGGCAAACATCGGTAAAAACGTAGCTATGTTTGAGGCTATACATGGTTCTGCTCCAGATATTGCAGGTCAAGGCATTGCAAACCCTTCCGGACTTATCAATGCAGCCATCTCTATGCTTGCCCATATAGGACAAACCAAGATCGCAAGTAAGATAAAAAATGCCTGGTTAACTACACTGGAAGAAGGTTACCATACGGCCGATATTTATCAAGAAGGAAAGAGTGTGCAAAAAGTAGGCACTCAGGAATTCGCCAATCAGGTGATTTCTAATCTAGGAAAAACACCACAAAAATTAGCAAAAAGTGTCTTAGAGCAAGGAAGCGGGAACATCCATATCCCAGAGTTTATCCGTAAGCCAGAGCAGAAGGAACTAGTAGGCGTAGATGTGTTTTTAGACTGGCAGGACAGTGATCCAAATGAGTTGGGGGATTCACTTTCAAAGATTGAAGCCACAGGTCTAAAACTTAAGATGATCACCAACAGAGGCGTTAAGGTCTATCCACAGGGACTTAAGGAAACCTATTGCACAGACCACTGGCGTTGCCGGTTTGTTGGAGTAGAATCCTCGGTCGCTGGTCAGCAGCCAAACTATGTTGCTGTCGAGTTTGAACAGGTAGTAGCCCTGTTATCCAAATTAAATCATTTAGGATTTGACGTCATCAAAACAGAGAATCTCTATGAGTTCGACGGAAAGCGAGGCTTTTCTTTAGGACAGGGAGAATAAACGAATAGAATATAGTTTTTTTAGAGTAAGCCCTTGAGAGCGTAATCCACATAGCGATTACGCTCTCTTTAATTTATAACCTTGTCTGTCAGTTATAGTTCTGGGCTTAATTTTCGTTTAGGTAAGGATCTCTATAGATTTTAATTTTTATAGACTCAATACCATATAAATTGACCCTTGATTACTCACATGTTTCGTTATAATAATCCACGATAGATTCAATTTCGTATCGACCAAAATACGATCGGGTCTTAATCTTGTCTACTAAGTCTTCACAATCCCTAAAATATTTATTTGTAATATTTTTAAATCTTTTGGAATAAGTATTACCTCTTCTTAGACTAAAAGCAATGTTTTTGCCATCTGTATCGGTGGAAAGATAATAAGTAACTTTAGTTGTAGTTATAGTGTCGGAGGTGCCAAATCCTCCATTAAGATGATTAGCCACCTTAGAGAAGGTTTCTTTATATAAATTAACCCTTCCAGACTTTATAACTTCCAAAAGCTCTACTTTGCCTGTTTTAGGAGATCCTGCAATGATTTTATAATGGTACTCCTTATCGGATGTATAATCGTTGACGATGAGCTTTCTTAACTGCCGTTTGGTTTTATAACTATAGATTTCTTTTTTAGCATCTTTATCCTTTCGATAAAGGGGGCTGCCATTAGCTTTAATTCTTCCATAACCTTTAATTTGAGTACCATCGTTAAAGATTATGGTAACTCTATTTTAAGAAAATAGCGGGCTTATGCAAAATAGAAAAATTAAAAATAGAGATGCTTTTTTCATAATTTATGAAGTTGAGGATAATCTGCAAAAAAGCAGTGAATTAATGTAGACTGAAATTCTTCCAAGGGTTTTATTTTTTAAAAATACTCTGCTATAAGCTTCAGTATTGATGACAAGTGCTTTTAAGCGCTCTAATCACAGGGCTATTCAAAGCAGTTATTAAAGCCATCGGGGCAAACGGTTTCTGTACACGGCCCATCGTCTTCGGTACAAGCTGCAAACGAGAGGGTGGTGACAAATAGCAAAGCAGCAAGGAGGTGTTTAGGTGTCATAATTGGTTTTTATTGAGGTATCATATTGTTTTTTCAGTTATAGATTGTTACATGTGATAGTCGGAATATGCTTTAGTTTACTCTTTATTTAATTCTACTACGATGGAATTCGCTGCAAAATCATGTATAGCTTTACTTTTTTTATTCAAGATTATACTCAATAATGAAATCCACCCAAGCGTCACCTTTACAACAAAACGAAGTAAAGCCTTAAAAAAAGATAGATTTTTTTCTGATTCTGAATCCCTTCTAACTTTAATATTGACTATTGAATGGCCAAAAGTTGCCCCGTAGCGGCTAGTGAAAAATGGATCATAAAAAACAAATATTAGGGCAAACACTACTATTCTAAGATAGGAAGGGACATTTTCCAATAGAGAGAATATTTCTGAAGCAGTATACATTCCAGCGATTAGGATTACACTGTCTACACAAGCGGCTTTTACTCGGTCAAATAAAGTGGCATAAGTGTTTTTCATAAATAAGTATCTCTCTTAAAAAGTAAATAAGCACTTGATTTATAATGGTAAAGGTTTCAACTTCCCCCTGTTTGAAACATAGTTTATCTTTTCGTTTTCCACCTGGAGACTTTTAAAATCCACAGGTAAATCTATGATTTGGATTTGCTTCTTAATTCGTCCTATTTTATTAAAGCCTATGATTTTGTAGCAGTAAAGTTCATCCTCCAACTTAGCCACTAAATATTTATGTTTACTACTATTTATATACCCAGCAACTATGGATTCTGGAAAAGAAAACTGAAAGCCTTCACATGAATTCACTTCTCTAAAGTCATTTAAATAAGTAAGGTCTAAAAAAACAGGATCCCCGTCGCGTTTATCTGTATGAATAAAATTTTTATATAGGACAGTACTCAGTCCGAACTTAAGCGATGACTTCGCAAAGGCATCTAAAGCCTCGGGGGCCTTTGAACCTAATTGCATATCGGCTGCTGTTCCTGTAGTGTGAGGGTCAAAAAAATCTTGCTCTTGAGAAAGCTCAACAAGAGGGCCCGGTGCTAAACCTTCTGTAATTCTACTCACTGAGTCTTTTTGATGGATTTGGTAGATAGTAATGGTTGGAGATTGTCTATAATGAGGAAACGTTTGTAAAAATACCTCTGTGACTCCATCTTCATCAATATCGATGATTTGCCAGGTCACTGGTCTTGACTGATAAGGGTTTCCATTGAATAATTCAGGCGGATCCTCTTTTACCATAAAATCAAAAACCAGTTCAATCTCCTTAGGAAGATCAGAATTTTGGCCACTGGATAATGCACAAAACATTAAAAAAATACAGGCTAAATAATTTTTCATTCGATGGAATTTTTACGATTTACATCATCATAGGTATATACTTATTCTTTTTATCCTTAAAAAAAGAACCCAACTATAAGTTGAGTTCTTTTATTCAATTTAATAGACTAATTAAACATTTTTAATTTTTATTGTAGTCTATTATACGTTTCAATATCTGTAAAAGTTTCTCCGTCTTCGGTATAAACTTCTTGAAATTTAAGTCTTGTAGAATTCAGTTCAATAATTTCGAGCTCAAAGGTTTCTCCTTCATCACTAGTTGAAAAATTGCTTCCTGTTAAAGTGTAAGGTTCTGGGCTATTAGTCTGACCACCAACTTCAACACATCCATTACCATCTTCAAAGTCTGCATATTCTATATATTCATAAGTTGAATCTGTGATTTCTATTCTATCGAAACAGTCGCCATCATCAATAAGTTCAATACCATTAGATGTTACTGATATCAATTCCCATTCGCCTATAATATCTGAAGCAAAATT
>CAZOAD010000012.1:0-1337 GCA_964577705.1 uncultured Mesohalobacter sp. | reverse complement strand
GTTACTTTCAGTTGTCGTTTCATCATCACTACTACAGGATAATAGCAGCCCTAAGGTTAAGGCCAAAAAAATACGATGGATGTTTTTAAAATTTTTCATTTTTTGTGTTTTAAGTTAGATTTGGTTAAAGTTTACAAAATTCATTAAAGTGGAGTAAAAATACTTTTTTATACGAAATAGTTATTATTAAACTAAGCTTTTTATTGACTTAAATATTCACCACAAACCAGCCTCAGCCCTTAATGATTGATAGTCAGAATATTAGTCTGTATCTTAACGAAGATCTCTGTAATTATTTTTATAAAAGTGCTATTTAATCAATTTACTGATCTTTTTTAAGTCAGATTTTTTAATAAGGTTACTTGATTTATCTGAAATCGAATAAATGATTTCGCCTGATAAGCTATTGATAATAGACACGATTTTTTCTCCATTATAGGAGGTGTGCATTAAATAATAAAAATCTTCCTTGTTTAGGATTTTAGAGTTTAACTCGTCGTTTAAAAGCACTTTATATTCATAATCGTAATCTTCAAATAAGTCTTCTGCTTTTAATACTTCTTTTACTGTCATTCTCAACGAACTATAATCTTTTAATAACCAGTTTGGAGCATAAAGTGGTTTTGATTTAAGCTCTTTTAACTTGTCTTCATTTTCGACTTTATCTCTAATTTTTAAACTTTGACCTTCAGTTAATTTAGTGTTCAAGAGCTGAAAATAATTTTTGATGTAACCAAGATTAAAATTATAGGATTCTGGCGTTTTGAGGAATTTAAAGCTATTGCCATCATCTTCTTTTTTATAGTCGAACTCAAATGTTCCTGAACTCGACAACGTTGGTTTACTCACATAACCGATTTCAAAGTCGCCCTTATACCCAACCTCTTTACCCAAAAATCTATAGTAATTGTTGGGAGTGAAAATGATCTCTGCTATTTGACCAATTTCTTTTTTGATTTTACCATTACTTTTTTTCGATACTTTTTTATAATAAAACATTTGAAATTTAAACAAATCTATGGTTCCAACCATTCTCCTATCATTAACCCCTAGTGTTTGTTTGCTTTGGATATAATTTTCATCCTGAAATTTTATGATTGAATTCGTTGTCGAAATCAATTCCTCATTTTCATAATCAGCTTCAGTTATGAACTTAATGCTATTAAAAGTCCAAATTTCCTCAATCACTTTTTTAGTCATATTAAAATCTATGCTATCTGGAACAACAAAGTAAGTTGTAGTCTTTTTGATGACATCAAACAGTTTATCCTTGTGTTCTACAACATATAAGTTTTTAAGACCTCTTTTTCTTCCAATATTGACCTGGGAATAACTAC
>CAZOAD010000011.1:0-55865 GCA_964577705.1 uncultured Mesohalobacter sp. | reverse complement strand
GAAGTGAGTCCGTCTTTTCTTGCAATGTCTGAATTTACAAAGACTGCACAATATAATTTAAATAATCTGTAAGCAAGTTTATGCCTATGCAAGTCGTTGATAACCAAACCATAGGTCGCTTTTCTAGAAAGCAAAAGGAGTAGTTTTTCTATAAAAGGATCTTTAAAATGATGGAGCGTAAGGCAACAAGTTATGATATCAGCTTCAAAAGTCTCAAAATCTTCACTAAAGACATCGATGACTCTGTAAGAAATATTTTTATACGCTTTGGACCATTCTCTCGCAATCTGGACTGTATAGGGGTTGGCATCTATACCTATAAGCTGAACGTTGATGTCATTCTTTTTGGCCCATTTTGCTATCTGTCTAAGTGCATCTCCACTGCCACAGCCTAAATCTGCAATCACCAGATGTTTTTTAGAATGCTCTTCTAATAATTTTTCGATGCCTTTTACGGTGACGCGATGCCCACCAAGCTTAGTATTAATTTCATCGATAGTCAGAAGAACTTTTTCGAGCTCTTCTCCTTTAAAATCAAACTTATCCATGATTTCATCTTCTCTGCTTCTTTCTTTAGTATAAATAGGTCTCATGAAATAGGCTGGCCGTGAGTTTGTTCAATCATTTTTTTAAGTAAATATGGAGATTTAGAAATGACCCGCATTCCCAAATGATTTAGTTTTGGTTGTAAAAGTACTTTTTGAAATAGAGCACCAAACTTAAGTCTTTTTTGAAAGGTAGAATTCCAATGTCGGGTATAAGCGGACTCCAGTAAATTCCGATCTTGGTGCTTGCTAAAATCTTTAATCTGGTTGGAGAGTAATTTTGCAGAATGTATGGCCATAGCCATCCCATTGCCGCATAGCGGATGAATAAGACCCGCTGAATCTCCAGCCATTAGCACGTGATTTTCTACTGCTTTCTTATTCTGAAAAGATACTTGTGAAATGGCTAAGTGCTTATCGAAAAGCAATTTGGAATGGTTTAGAAAATGTTTCAACCTGGGATTTTTAGAAAGCACATTTTGATTGAACGCTTCAATCGATTCTTCTTTATTAAAACTATCGTAATGCGCTAGGTAGCAAAAATTGACCGCTCCCGTCTCGGTTTTGGAAAGTCCACAGTAACCTCCTTCAAAATTATGCAAGTGGACTTCTCCTAAAGGAAAGTCAGCACCATCATAATGGGCCTTGATGCCAATCCATGGTGTTTTTTGAGACATAAATGCTCTTCCCATCTGTTTGTCAAGATTGGAGCGTTTCCCGAAACTTCCTATCACCAGAACTGAATGCAACTCCTGCTTGGTCGTCACTACTTTGAATTGCTCTTCTTCAAAATCAACAGACTTAACAGCTTCAAAAATGAACTTGACCCCATTGGCTATTGCCTTTTCATATAAAAGTGCATCCAGGGCATATCTGGAAATACCAAAACCTCCGAGGGGCAAGTTGACCTTTACACTAACTCCTCGACGCTCGCTTAAAACCAATTGGTGAATTTGATCTGGATTGGACTTTTGAATGTCAACTCCTAATCGGTCCAAATATGGAAGTACTTCATTAGAAACATATTCTCCACAGACTTTATGCCTTGGGTAAGTTGATTTTTCAATCACCAAGACTTCAACTCCTGAAGACGATAGGTCGATAGCAGAAGTCAATCCTGCCAGGCCTCCTCCTACTATTATGACATCGTATACTTTCATCCTTGAAATTTAGGTATAATATTGAAGGGAGTTCAGTTCAAAATTGAATCTTTTAGATATCTTTTATAAAAGTGAATCTTATCTACTTCTTACAACAAAAAACCTCCCCGTTTTAAACGAGAAGGTCCTGTAAGTAAGTGTAAGAAGTTTATTGAGCTTTTTGTTTAGCTTCTTCTTTAAGTT
The DNA here is from genome assembly GCA_964577705.1 of uncultured Mesohalobacter sp. Classification (GTDB taxonomy): domain Bacteria; phylum Bacteroidota; class Bacteroidia; order Flavobacteriales; family Flavobacteriaceae; genus Psychroflexus. The sequence goes on along the minus strand of CAZOAD010000011.1, from coordinate 53,977 downwards.
CTTCATTCGCAACAATGGCAAGTTCTACTCTTCTATTTTTAGAACGTCCCTGCTCTGTATTGTTATCAAATTTAGGCTGCTCTTCACCGTACCAATTGGTTTCTATTCTTGAGCTACTAATTCCATTGTTGGTTAAGTAATTGGTAACCGATTGCGCTCGTTTTTTGGATAATTCCATATTATAACTATCACTTCCTGTAGAATCGGTATGACCTTCCACGATGATGTTGGTTTTAGGATATTTTTGAAAAATATTTATCAACTTTAGAAGGGAAATCTCGGATTCACCTTCTATATTGGATTTATTGGTAGCAAAGTATACGCCAGAATTTTCATCAAAAGTGACATTAATTCCTTCACCTACTCTGGTGACCTCAGCTCCTGGGATTTCTTCTTCAATTTCTTTAGCTTGTTTATCCATTCTGTTTCCGATGTAAGCTCCAGCGGCTCCACCAACTACTCCACCAATAATAGCTCCAAGCACTGAGTTATCTCCGTCACCAGTATTATTACCGATAACACCTCCTATTACTGCACCACTGGCGGCACCTACAGCACCTCCTCGTTGCGTGTTATTTGTGTTTTTAACAGCCTCGCATGAGCTAAACAAAAATGCGATAGCCAGAACGACACCTAATAGTTTACTTTGAAATAATTTCATGAGTTATAATTTTGAAAATGTAAGTTCAATTTTAATTTCTTTTCCTTGGAACATAGTATTTTGTTCCCAGACCATTTGGTTTTCTAATAAAGATTTAATTTTTATCCTGCTTCCGGTATTTACATCTTTCGCCTTCTGTCCTGTAGTTATTTTCATAAGTACTTCTGGGACTAAGTCTTCAGCAGTTTGTGGATCGACGTACCAGGTAAATCTTTGTTCGCTTTTAGAACAGTTATTTCCATCCATTACAAATTGTCCGGTGCTGTTATTGGGTATAAATTCCCAAATAGAATTTTCAAAACAATTGATTTGTGCTGTATTGAAAAGTTCTACATCAAAAAAGCCTGAAGAGCCTGGAAAAGCAATGGCAGTTAAATTCCATTCTCCTTTGAAAACCCTTTCCACTTTATTGGCTTTATAGGCAGATCCACAAGAGGATAAACCAAAAGCTAAAAGAAAAATAAATGCGTATTTCATATCTTAAATTTAAAGGCTAATGTAAGTAAAAAATCCGCAAGAAAGAGCGTTCACTAACTTGCGGATTCTGGTTAATTGTTATCTTCTAAAAAGTCTCCCAATCAATGAGATTACAAATAGAACTATAAAAATGTAAAAAATAATTTTTGCAATATCAGCAGCTCCTTCGGCGATTCCGCCAAAGCCTAAAACAGCTGCTATTAAAGCAATAACTAAAAAGGTAACTACCCATCGTATCATATCATTTGGTTTTTTGGTTGAAATCTAACTTAGGGAAAACTTACCTGATTAATATAATTTTAGTATTTATTTAATGTTTTTAATGCGTTCTCAAATTTTGACTTTGCTAAATATTGATCTTCTAGACTTTTAGCAAATGGAATAGGAGTACTCATACTTCCTACTCGCTTTATTGGCGCATCAAGATATTCAAAACAGTGCTCGCTGATCAATGCTGAAATATCTGAAGCTATACCTCCAAAAAGCGAATCTTCCTGAAGTATAATCACTTTACCAGTTTTCTTTACCGATTTAAAAATAGCTTCTTCATCCAATGGAGCGAGCGTTCGCAAATCAATCACCTCCACCGAAAGGTGTTGATGATGTTCTAAAACTTCTAAAGCCCAATGCACTGCCGCCCCGTAGGTGATAAGCGTTATCTTCTCTCCTTCTCTAAGTACCTTAGCCTTTCCCAATTCTATTGTAAAATACTCCTCTGTTACCTCACCTCTAATGCTTCTATACAGGGCTTTATGCTCAAAAAACAGTACAGGATTTGGATCTTCAATGGAAGCAGCTAGTAATCCTTTAGCATCCTCAGGACTAGAGGGATATACTACTTTTAGACCAGGAGTTTTCGTAAACCAAGCTTCATTGGTTTGGCTATGAAACGGCCCTGCCCCTACTCCGGCGCCGCAAGGCATGCGTATCACAACATCTGCATTTTGTGCCCACCTGTAATGGACTTTTGCCAGATAGTTTACAATAGGATTGAATCCTGAACTCACAAAATCACTAAACTGCATTTCAACAACAGATTTAATTCCTTTAATTGATAATCCCATAGCTGCTGAAACAATCGCTGACTCACAGATGGGTGTATTTCTCACTCTCTCTTTTCCAAACTTGTCTACAAAGCCTTCTGTGATTTTGAAAACACCTCCATATTCAGCGATATCCTGCCCCATGATCACGAGGTCCTGATACTTTTCCATGCTTTGACTCAATCCCTTAGAAATGGCATCGATAAGTCGCATTTCAGTTGTTGTTGAACCAGATTGCTGCTCTTTAAATTCAAAAGGCATATAAACATCGTTCAACTCTGTAATTTCATCTGCGACTAGCTCTGCTTCTTGATTGGCCAACTTAAGATGTTCTTCAATCTCTTTAAGAATATCAGATTTTATAGTGGACACTTCCTCATTAGTTAGAAACTGAGATTCTAATAAGAAGCGTTCAAAATTATCTACAGGATCTAGTTTCTCCCAGTACTGCATGAGCTCATCAGGCACATACTTGGTTCCGCTGGCTTCCTCGTGTCCTCTTCTTCTGAAGGTCTTAAACTCTATCAGTACCGGTCTTGGATTTAGTCTTATGCTCTCTGCGAGCTCCTTTATTTTGGTATAAACATCAATAATATTATTGCCTTCTATGCTATAAGCCTCCATACCATATCCTTTGCCTTTGTCTATAATATGCTGGCAATTAAATTGTTCACTAGTTGGAGTTGAAAGGCCATATCCATTATTTTCAATACAAAACAAAACAGGAAGACTCCATACCGAGGCTACATTAAGCGCCTCATGAAAATCGCCCTCGCTCGTCCCCCCTTCTCCAGAAAATACAGCGGTAACTGACTTTTCATTTTTCAGTATGTGCCCTAGCCCTATCCCACAAGCAACCCCTAGCTGAGGTCCCAGGTGAGAGATCATCCCTACAATTTTATACTCTTGAGTTCCAAAATGAAAACTTCTATCCCTACCTTTTGTAAAGCCATTGGACTTACCCTGCCATTGGGAAAAAAGTCGGCATAAGGGTATGTTTCGTTCAGTAAATACCCCTAGATTTCTATGCATTGGTAAGATATACTCTTCTGGATTTAAGGCCTTGGTTACGCCTATAGCTATAGCTTCTTGACCAATGCCTGAAAACCATTTTGAAATTTTCCCCTGCCTTAGCATGACCAGCATCTTCTCTTCGATGAGTCTTGGTTTAACAAGGCTATGATAGAGATCGATATATTGTGCTTTGGAAATGTCGGGATGTTCAAAAGTCATAGGTGAGATCTTAAAATACAATTTCAAATGTATTATATTGAAAATTAATAATACTAGGTCCTCTAAAATTCTTGTTGAAGAAAATTCCTTAAATTTGTAATCCTAAAAATTTCTTTCATGTCAATGACAAATATTCCCAGTGTAAATCTTGCAGATTTTTTATCTGAAGATCCAAAAAGAAAACAGAAGTTCGTGAACGAGATTGGTTCTGCTTACGAAGAGATCGGATTTGTAGCCTTAAATCATCACTTTTTAGATGAAGAACTGGTCGATGAATTATATGCTCAAGTGAAGGCTTTTTTCGATCTTCCAGAAGCCACTAAGAAAAAGTATGAACGTGAAGATTTAGGTGGACAACGCGGATATGTATCCTTCGGAAAAGAGCATGCCAAAGGAAAAAAGGAAGGTGATCTTAAGGAGTTTTGGCATTTTGGCCAGGAGCCAGATCAGGACGCAAATCTTACAGAAACTTATCCCGAAAACATTGATGTACAAGAATTACCAGCCTTTAACGATGTGGGCATGAAAGCTTACAAAATGCTTGAAAAAACAGGTATTTATGTATTAAGAGCGCTCGCGCTTTATATAGGTCTTAATGAACATTATTTTGACCATTGGGCCAGTAATGGAAATTCAATATTACGTCCTATCCACTATCCACCTATAGAAACCGAACCTAAAGGAGCTGTAAGAGCTGGCGCTCATGGTGACATTAATTTGATTACTTTACTCATGGGAGCATCTGCTGGTGGTTTGCAAGTAAAGCGTAAAGATAGTGAGTGGATAGATGCAATACCTAAAGATGATGAATTGGTTATTAATGTTGGAGATATGCTAGAAAGACACACCAACAATAAACTAAGATCCACAATACACAGAGTAACGAATCCACCTAAAGAAGATTGGGATAAACCTAGATATTCTATTCCTTTTTTTCTCCATCCTAGAAGTGATATGCGTTTGGATTGTTTGGAAGAATGTATTGATGAAGACAATCCTAAACACTATGAAGATATTACCGCAGGGGAATTTTTACATCAGCGTTTGGTAGAAATAGGCTTGATAAAAAAATAAATTTATGGATCTAAAAGATCAACTGAAAGATTTGTTTCCAGATCACGAACCTACAGAAGAAAAAAAGGAGGTTAGTAAAAGTGAAAAACTGGATATCTGGCTACAATCCGATCCTATAATTTGTGAGTATTCCAAGAGAAAAGGAAAAGCAAATACCTTGATCAAAGGATATACAGGAGCCAAAAAAGATTTTCAAAACCTGACTAAATACCTCAAAAAAGAAATTGGCGTTGGTGGAAGTCACAAACAGGAAGAAATCATTATTCAAGGCGACTATCGAACCCAAATCATGGAGCTTCTCAAAGACTTAGGATTTGAAGTCAAACGCGTAGGCGGATAATTTATAACAGATGGAGTTTTCAACTCTTCAGAGCATTGAAAAGGTTTTAAATCAAATCTTTAGAATCTTATTTCAAAAAATTCTCAATAGATAATAAATCACTTTAATTTCCTGTTGAATTTAAATTTTGCCTTTGCAAATCATTAATCATAAAAAAGAACAGGTTCAAAACCAATTCGTAAATATTAAACTATGCCAATTGCATCTTCAGAATTAATTTTAAACCCTGATGGTAGCATCTATCATCTCAACCTAAAACCTGAACACATTTCAGACATCATCATTACCGTTGGTGATCCTGATAGAGTTTCTAAGGTCACCTCCTATTTCGATAATATTATTTTTGAGACCAAAAAAAGAGAATTCAAGACCCAAACAGGATTCTATAAAGGAAAAAAAATGACTGTAATGTCTACAGGAATAGGAATAGACAATATAGATATTGTTTTAAACGAGCTAGATGCACTGGTGAATATTGATCTGGATACCAAAGAAATTAAAAAAGATCACCAGCAGCTTAATATCGTTCGAATTGGGACTTCTGGAGGCATTCAACCTCACGTTGAACTCGATAAATATGTGATGAGTGAAGCAGGAGTTGGTTTTGACGGACTACTTCACTACTATAAAAATAACATCACAAACCAAAAAGCCACTCAAGCACTGATTGAACATCTGATGATTTCTTCAAAAAAACCGAGTCCCTACATTGTAGGAGCTGACCAAACTCTTATGGATCTTTTTCAAAATGATCCTATGGTGATTTCGGGCTTTACAGGCACTAACCTTGGCTTTTATGGACCACAAGGCAGAACACTTCGTTTGGAAACTCAAGATCCTGACTTTATAGACCAATTGGTGAGTTTTAAATTTAATGGAAAATCTATTACTAATTTGGAAATGGAAACCAGTGCCATCTATTGCCTTTCCAAACTCTTAGGTCATCGTGCTTTATCTATGAATGCTATTATTGCCAACAGATCCACAGGAGAGTTCAGTAAAGACCCAAAAGCAGCTGTAGATTCCTTAATTAAGTTTACATTGGATAAGCTTGTAGAACTGAAGTAGAAAACGCTAATCGATTTATGACACAATTAAAAATTGGAGGAGTACCAGAACACTTTAACTTACCTTGGCATCTTTGCATAGAAGCAGGTGATTTTGAAAAGCATAACATCCAAGTCTCTTGGAAAGATTTTCATGGGGGAACTGGCGAGATGAGCGAAGCTTTAAAGGCTGGAGAAATCGATATTGCAGTAATGCTTACAGAAGGATGCATCAAGGAAATTTGTGATGGCAGTCCTTTTAAAATTATCCAAACTTTCGTGAAAAGTCCTTTGATGTGGGGAATACACGTGTCTTCCAACTCCAATTTTTACCATATCCGTGATTTAAAAGATCAGACTGCTGCAATTAGCAGGTATGGATCTGGTTCTCACCTTATGACTTATGTTCATGCGGATAATCAAGACTGGAATACAAATGAGTTAAGTTTTAAACCGACTCAAAGCCTTTCTGGAGCTAAAGAATCATTAATGAATGGAACTTCCGACTATTTTCTATGGGAACATTTTACTACAAAGCCCTTGGTTGATGAGGGAATTTTCAGAAGGCTGGGAGATGAACCCACTCCTTGGCCCTGTTTTGTCATCGTAGCCACTGAGGCCTTTTTGAATTCTCATGCTAATATTATTACAGGATTGCTTAATCCTTTAAACGAGAAAAGCAAGCATTTGAAAACTATTGAACATATTGAAGATCTGATTGCCGAACGTTATAGTTTAAAGGCTGAAGACGTCAGCCGATGGTTAAAAGTAACCGAATGGAGTCAACAACAACTTTTAGAAAAGGAAGTCAACTTAACTCAAAAAAAACTTTTAGATTTGCAGCTAATTCAGCAGGAAAAAAATTACGCTGAATTTATTTTTAATAATTAACGCAACCCATCTATTTTTTCTGCATCTATTAATTGAAAGACTACTTTATCCTAAGAATTCGAACTCTATGATTTTTATTATTGCTATAGCGAGCCTTATTTTAATTAACTTCCTTCTTCTCAAGTTTAGTTGTGATTGCGGGGACTCCAAACCTAAAACTAATAAGAAAAAGTTCAAGGTCAATACACCAAAAATTTGGTCTCAACCTCAGCAGGAATCAAATTCTAATCCTGTCTTAGCTGATAAGTAATTACCATTCAACTGGTCTTTTATTTTGCTCTTTTAATAAGTGATTTGTTTGGCTAAAATGCTTATTCCCAAACCAGTAACCTCTATTTGCACTTAATGGCGAAGGATGTCCTGAGGTTAAAATATGGTGTTTTGAAGCATCTATCAGTTTGGCTTTCTTCTTGGCGAAACCGCCCCATAACAAAAAAACAATTCCTGTTTTCTCAGCAGATAAGCTCTTAATCACTTCATCAGTAAAAATTTCCCAGCCTTTATTTTGATGACTACCCGCTTCATGAGCTCTTACTGTAAGTGTTGCATTCAAAAGTAAAACGCCTTGACGTGCCCAATTTTCTAGATTTCCATGACTCGGCATTTCTAGATTGAGATCTTCTTTCAACTCTCTGTAAATATTGAGAAGCGATGGTGGTATTGGAACTCCTTTTGGCACCGAAAATGATAAACCATGGGCTTGACCTGGCCCATGATAGGGATCCTGTCCTATAATAACGACTTTGGTTTGATCTAAGGGACAAAATTCAAAAGCCTTAAAAATATCAGAACCTTTAGGGTAACAGCTATAATTTTTATATTGTGACTTCACAAAACTGATAAGCGACTCAAAATAAGGTTTTTCAAACTCATCTTTTAAGATATTTTTCCAATTTGCTTCAATCTGAACCTCCATTAATTATGCGTATTTTTGTGAATCTACGAATGTAGAATTTTACTATGATAAAAATTAGCGAAAAAGCCTTAATAGATTTAGAATTTCCAAGCATTTGTTCTCAGTTGAGCAAATATTGTATCACTGATAAAGGACAGGAAAAAGCTGTAGCGCTGACTCCTTACTCAACTTATTCTTCTATATACTTTCATCTTCATCAAACAGAAGAATATAAATCTTCTGCACTTCAGGAAAAACCAATTCCAAACCATGGTTTTGAGAGCGTTGATGAAATCATTAAAATTTTGAATATAGAAGGCTCATTGATGGAGTTGAGCGGATTCAGAAAAGTTTTAAATCTATCTGATACTACAAATATTCATCTAAACTATTTTCAGAAATATAAAGAATTGTATCCTAACCTTTATAGATCTACTCAGCCTATTGAATACACTACAGCTATTGTAGATGAGATCAAACGGATAATAGATAAGTTTGGGGACATAAAGAATGATGCTACCCCCGAACTTTTTAGAATCCGAAAAACCATCAATGTAGCAAAAGGTAAGATCAATTCTAGTTTTTCGAAAGCCTTATCCAAGTACAGTAGTTATGGCTATCTAGACGAAATTAGAGAATCTGTAGTGGATAGTGTACGGGTTCTAGCTGTAACTGCCATGCATAAACGAAAGGTTAAAGGAAGCATGCTGGGGAGTTCCAAGTCTGGAAATATTGTTTATATCCAACCTGAAGAAACACAGCAGTCCGAAAGAGAACTTGATGAAGCAGAATATGAAGAGCGAGAGGAAGTCAATAAAATTTTAAAGGCTCTTACTAATTTCTTAAGGCCTTATGTGGATCTTTTAAAGCAGTATCAAAATTATTTGAGTGAAATCGATTTGATTTCAGCAAAGGTTAAGTACGCTGAGCTTTATGAGGGGCTACTACCTAAAATCACAACAACTAAAGAAATCTATCTCAAAGATGCGTACCATCCTCTTTTGTTGATAAATCATAACAAAAGCGGAAAAAAAACATTCCCACAAGACATCACATTGGATGAATCGCAACAAATTATCGTAATCTCTGGTCCAAATGCCGGAGGGAAAAGCATAACCCTAAAAACAATTGGGCTCATCCAAGTGATGCTGCAAGCGGGAATGCTGGTACCGGTTCATGAATATTCAAGAATTTGCTTTTTTGATAAAATCCTTACAGATATTGGTGACAATCAAAGTATTGAAAATCATTTAAGCACCTATAGCTATCGTTTGAAGAACATGAGGAAGTTCCTGAAAAACTGTGATGATAAGACCTTATTTTTAATTGACGAATTTGGGACTGGATCGGACCCTGAACTTGGAGGAGCTTTGGCTGAAACTTTTCTGGAGGTATTTCATGAGAAAAAAGCTTATGGTATTATTACGACGCACTATGCCAACCTCAAAATGATGGCCAATGAAAATCCAGAAATCGTCAATGCCAATATGGCTTTTGATAGCTACACCATGGAACCTCTATTTGAGCTTAAGCTAGGCGAAGCTGGAAGTTCTTTTACTTTTGAAGTTGCTCAAAAGAATGGTATTCCATTTAGCTTGATCAATCGAGCCAAAAAGAAAGTAGAGAGAGGTAAAATTCGTTTCGATAAAAGCATTGCCAAGTTACAAATGGAACGCTCAAAACTTGCTAAGACCAATTCTGAGCTGAAGTCCAAAAAAGATGAGACCCGAAAAGAACAGGAAAAGTTGGATGAAATTAATTCCAGGATACAACAGAAATTAGAAAGTTATCAAGAGCTCTACGACAGCAACCAACGTATGATTGGTATTGGAGAGAAGATAGATAAAATTGGCTTACAGTATTTTAATAATAAGAACAAGAAGCAGCTCTACTCCAACGTCCTGAAAATTATTGAGCGAGAAAATTCAAAACGAATCAAACAAAGCCGAAAGGAAGAAAAAATACAAAGGGAAAAGGAGAAGAAAGTAAAAGAAGAAGCCCAGAAAAAAGCGGACACCATTAGGGAAAAGAAAAAGAAAGAAAAAGTAAAAGAAGAAGTTAGTAAAGTAAAGGAGAAGCCGATCTTAAGAGAAGGAGACTCTGTAAGAATGAGTGATGGCAGAGCCGTAGGTACTATCGATAAATTTGAAAAAGGCAAGGTTGTTGTTAATTATGGTATGTTTACTACAAGCGTTTCAGACGATCAACTTGAACTTGTAAAAAGAGCTAAATGATGGACCTACCAAAAGAAAAAAAAATCGTTCTTTTTGATGGAGTTTGCAACTTTTGTAATGCTTCTGTAAGGTTTATTATCAAAAGAGACAAAAAAGACCTCTTCAGGTTTGCATCCCTGGAAAGTAAACTTGGCCAAAAGCTAACAAGTGAACGAGGCATCAACACCTCAGATATTGATTCTATTATTTTAATAGATCCGGGGAACGCCTATTACATCAAATCCTCAGCAGCCTTGGAAATCAGCAAAGATTTAAGCGGTTTGTATCCGGCGCTAAGTGTGTTTTTGTTCCTACCTGAAAGCTTTAGAAATTTGATTTATGACTTTATAGCAAGGAATCGTTACCAATGGTTTGGCAAATCGGAAACCTGTCCTATGCCTTCTCCAGAAGAACAGTCTAAATTTCTGGATACCTAAAAAACCCCGTGTTTTACGAGGTTTTTTTATTTATATCTAAAAAAAGAACCTTTAGATTATGATTTAAAAACAGGAAGGATTTTGGTAGAAACTTCTCCAAAGCCTATCCTCACTTCGTGATTTTGACAGTAGCCTCTTAAAATGACAGTATCTTTGTCTTCGATGAAACGTCGTTCTTCTCCATCTTTTAGTTTCAATGGCTTAGATCCATTCCAGGACAATTCCAGCATAGAGCCATAAGAGTCTGGAGTAGGACCGGAAATTGTACCACTAGCCATTAAATCACCACTATTTACAGGGCAACCATTCACGGTATGATGAGCAAGTTGCTGACTCATATTCCAGTACATGTATTTGAAATTGGATTTGGTAATCACCGTCTCCTCCCCTTTATCAGGTTGTATTGCTACCGAAAGACTAATATCAAAACTCTTTTTACCAGTGGTTTTTAGATAAGGTAAAAGTTGCTTTACAGGTTTAGGTCCTTCTACTCGAAAAGGCTCTAAAGCATCCAAAGTGACAATCCAGGGAGAAATAGCAGAACCAAAGTTTTTTCCAAGAAATGGCCCCAGAGGTTGATATTCCCATTTTTGAAGATCTCTTGCACTCCAATCATTAAAGAGCACCATTCCAAAAATATATTCTTCTGCTTCTTCCGCAGGAATAGGTTCACCTAAATGGTTACTAGCTGTGGTAATAAATGCCATTTCCAGCTCAAAATCCAAGTGTCGCGTAGGACCAAAAATAGGCTCATCCGATCCTTTAGGCAACTTTTGGCCTTGAGGTCTGTGAATTGGAATGCCACTAGGCACTATAGAAGAACTCCGGCCGTGATAACCTATTGGGGCATGAAGCCAGTTTGGTAATAATGCATTTTCTGGATCTCTGAACATTTTACCTACGTTGGTAGCGTGCTCTTTGCTGGAGTAAAAATCGGTATAATCTCCAACCTGGACTGGCATTTGCATTTCGATTTCATCCAAAGTAAATAAGATGGTTTCTCGGTCTTTGGCATTGGACTTTAACTCATCGTTATTCACATCAAAAATCTCAGCCACTCTATTTCTTACAGCACGCCAGGTTTTTCTTCCATCGGCAATGAAATCGTTAAGACTGTCTTGCAAAAAAATATCATCAGTAAGTGGAATATCACTGAAATACCCTAATTGATGAAGGGCACCAAGATCTATAGCAAAATCACCTATTCTCGTGCCGATAGTGATAATATCATCACGCGTAAGGAAGACTCCAAATGGAATGTTCTGTATAGGAAAGTCTGTATTATCTGGAAGATCCAGCCATGTTTCTCTTGTTGGATCATTAGCTTTTAGGGACATAGAATTTTGTTTTTGGATTTCAAATTAATCTTAAAACTTCCTTCAAATATATTATTTTAACCGTATTAACCATTCTAAATAGTTAAATTTGAATCATATTTAACTTTAAAATATAAAGATGAAAGATAAGGCTATTTCAGACTTAATTCTTGAAGAGAAAAACAGGCAGATTAACGGCTTAGAATTGATTGCTAGTGAAAACTTTGCCAGTCAAGATGTAATGGATGCTGCTGGTTCTGTGCTCACAAATAAGTACGCAGAAGGATATCCTGGAAAACGCTATTATGGCGGCTGTGAAGTTGTCGACAAAATTGAAGACCTAGCAAGAGAAAGGTTAAAAAAATTATTTGGGGCAGAATATGCCAATGTTCAACCCCACTCTGGTTCTCAGGCCAATACAGCTGTATTCTCAATTTGTCTCAAACCTGGCGATAAGATTTTAGGATTTGATCTTTCTCACGGAGGTCACCTTACTCACGGTTCACCAGTAAATTTTTCGGGAAAATTATATGATCCTGTCTTCTATGGTGTGGACGAGGAAACAGGCTTAATCGACTATGAAATGGTAAGGGAAGTTGCTCACAAAGAGAAACCAAAATTGATCATTGCTGGAGCTTCAGCCTACTCTAGAGAGATAGATTATAAAGTTTTTAGAGAAATCGCAGATGAAGTTGGTGCTGTTTTACTGGCAGATATGGCACATCCTGCTGGACTTATCGCAGCTGGATTGTTACAAAGCCCAATCGATCATTGCCATATCGTAACCTCTACCACTCACAAAACCATACGTGGACCTCGAGGAGGTATTATTTTGATGGGTAAAGATTTTGAGAATCCTTTTGGAGAAAAACTTAAGAATGGAAGCCTGAAAAAAATGTCGAGCATGCTGGATAGTTCCGTCTTTCCTGGCAACCAAGGCGGACCCTTAGAGCATATTATAGCAGCTAAGGCTGTGGCTTTTGGCGAAGCCCTGACAGATGAATTTGTAGAATACCAGAAGCAAGTTATCAAAAATGCTTCAGCTATGGCTAAAGCTTTTATGGATAGAGATTATAAAATCATTTCCGGAGGTACAGATAACCACATGATGCTTATCGATCTTAGAAACAAAAATATTTCAGGAAAACAGGCTGAAGAAGCTTTAGGTAAAGCTGGAATCACTGTAAATAAAAATATGGTTCCATTTGATGATAAGTCACCATTTGTAACATCTGGAATAAGAATAGGAACTCCAGCCATAACTACAAGAGGTTTACAAACCAGTGAAATGGAAAAAATCGTCGAATTAATTGACGAGGTGATTCGGAATTTTGAAAATATTTCGCACTTGGAAACTATTAAAGAACAAGTCCACAGTATGATGAGTCAAAAGCCTTTATTTGCTGAAACCGTCAAACACTGATTGGTGTTGAAAGTGATTTAATTGATAAAACATCCACATTAAAATGTGGATGTTTTTTTGTTTATTCCTCTTCGAATAAAATACTTTGATAGGCTCCCAAATCTGGATTTTGAGTTCTATCTACTCCTAAAATATCCAAAGGTACTTCACTGGCTGTCGTTGGATTTCCTACTCCACTGGCTGGAGAGTCATTACTTATAATCAGCTGATTTTCTTGTGCATTCAAAAATAAAGGCGCTTCATTAAGTATTAAATTTTCAAAAACATTCAGATTCTCAAAATCATATAATTCATTCTCAACAAATTGATTATTGATATCGTTGAAACGCAGCAAACAATTTTCAAATTTATAATTGAAGGCTGCTTCATCAACTTTATTAAAGAGTAATTCAATCGATTCATTGCCATAAATAATACAATTACTAAAATTGGCCTCTACTAAATCCGCTATAAATAAAGTTTCTCCAGATTCGAGATTATTCTCTATCAAAACAGAGGGGAATTGTCTAAACCCATTCTCCCAATAGTTAGCAAAGGTAGAATGCCTGAAGTTATACCGACCGCCTAAAGAAAGGTTTAGTGATGCCTGTCCGCTATTATTAATGACCACATTCTCGCCGTCTACAAACCCGGTTCTGGCAAGTAATCCCACATTAGCTGAATTGTATATTTGAGTGTTTCTGAGGGTCAAGGTGGGTTGACCACTTCCATCATTGGAATCCATCAGGATACCCACCGTAGAATTTTTAATAGTGACATGATCAAATATATGATTGGTGCTCCCTTCTGTTAACCATATGGCTGCCCATTGTCCGGGTGTTTCAGAAAACTGAGGTTCGAGTCTATCTCCTTCAAAAATAATTTCATTTTCCATAAGTTCAGGATCGGAACTTAAACCTCCCAGAGCTTGAAGCGAACCACCATTGGCGACAATTATTCCGCTGTTATCATGAAAGTGTATTCTGGCTCCTGCTTCTATAGATAAAGTTTCTCCAGAGGGAACTCCAGCAAAGCCATAAATCACATAAGGCTTTTCGTTGGTGAAGGTGAGGTTGTCTTGATCCAAAATAAAGCCCTCGATTTGAATCTCCTCTCCCTCAGCATCCAAACCCAGGCTCAACGTTTCTGTTGAACCATCTTCAAAACGTTCTGGGAACAAAAAATGAGCATCCTGAACTAAAGTTACAAGCTCAATTTGCTGCATATTTTGACCAGAATCAAAATTGATTTGATCGGTATATAAAAACGAAAGTTGATTTTGACTCAATTCCTGAATATCTGCCGTCACTTCTACAAATACAAAAATGCTGTCTTTGGCCAGGATATTGATATCGTTTACTGTTTTACCAGCTACTCCATCTACATTTAACCTAAAGTTTGAACTCTCTCCCTGAGCGAGTTGAATCGTTGGAATTCTAATATCTTGACTACTTCTATTATAGACTTTGAAATTGTAAGTACTTGAACCAATATTGGTAAATACTGTATCCAGATAAATCGTATCTTGTGAAAACTCCAAGGCTCCGAAGCTGGGTTCTAATTCAAAATCATCTCTGCAAGAGATGACTGTGATTAGACCTAAAATCGTAACAAGAAATAAAAATTGTTTCATAAAAATATATATAAAGATTCAAACGCTGTTCGGCGCTATTTATTTTTCTATTAGCTTTACTTCAAAGAGTTTATTCCAATTTTTACCAGTCACAAAAAGCCTATCAGTACCTTCATGATAGGCAATACCGTTCAAAACATCGAGTCTAGAGTGCTGCTTCACCTTATCTCTTAATCCTCTGAAATCCACCACAGCATTTACAGCTCCAGTTTCGGGGTTTATGATAACTACACCATCTTTTTGATAGGTATTGGCATAAATCTCACCTCTTACCCACTCTAGTTCATTCACTTGATTCAAGACAGCTGTGTTGGTAGTAGGCTGAATAAAAGAAACTTCCTCGAGGCTGTCTTTATTTAATATCCAAATTTTATCTGTGCCATCACTTTTGTAAAGCTGCTCTCCATCGTTGCAAAGCCCCCAGCCTTCTTTACTTTCAGAATAGGTAAATTTATTGAGCAATTCCATAGATTCCAGGTCGTAAACCAAACCTTCTTGTGATTGCCAGGTCAATTGATAAATTTTACCATCCAGGATGGTCAAGCCTTCTCCAAAATAAAATTGATCCAGATCTACTTGATTTAAAACCTCACCTGTTTCATAATTGACTTTCCTCAGGGTAGATTCGCCACGTTGACCTGTACTTTCATATAGAGTATCTTTAAAAAACTCCAAACCTTGAGTATAGGCTAAAATATCGTGAGGGTAGGTATTCACTATCTCATAAGTGAATAATTTGGGTTTTTTACTATTGAGTATCTTAATGGTTTCTTTCAATTTAACCGTTTCTCCATTGATCTCAACAATAACTTCTAAATCATGATTCCCAAGCTTCAATCCTGATACATCCACTGAAAATTCCTTTGAGAGCGAAATCTCAATAGTTTCATTTTGAAATTTTAAAACTACAGAATTCACCTCATGGTCTTTTAAAGCTTTAACCCTACCCTTAAGCATTTCTGTACTCGTTA
Organism: uncultured Mesohalobacter sp.; assembly: GCA_964577705.1. GTDB lineage: Bacteria > Bacteroidota > Bacteroidia > Flavobacteriales > Flavobacteriaceae > Psychroflexus. Next base: position 38,345 of record CAZOAD010000011.1, on the reverse strand, counting down.
AGGTTTTGGACTTATTTACTATCTGAATTTTAAAATCTTTAGATAAATCCTCATCACATGAGAAAAGCAGAAGCGTTATAAATATGATTACCAGTGACTTAAAAAAATGCATAATTTTAAATTTGAAATAGAGAGTAAAAATAGGGAATTAGAACAGAAAACAACTTGTTGACTTTAAATAAGATTGTATATTTGCAGTCGGCAAGTCCTACACAACCAGCTCCTGTCGAATCCCCCAGGGCGGGAACGCAGCAAGGGTAGATGGTCGTAGCGGTGTGATGTAGGTAGCTTGCCTTTTTTTATTCTCATAACTTTCCTCCATTTTTTTCTTAAGCCTATAAGTTGGATATTTGCCAAAATTCAATAGTCAATGCAAAACATCGTTTTGATCACTGGAGCTTCTTCTGGAATTGGAAAATCTATAGGTGAATATCTTGCCAAATTCAATTACAAAGTCTACGGTACAAGCAGACATCCAAAACATCAGGAACTCAATGGAATTCATTTTCTTCAACTGGATGTTACACAGACAGAAAGTGTTGAAGGTGCCATCAGGACCCTAATTGAGAAAGAGGGCCAAATAGATTTTTTGATCAATAACGCTGGAGTAGGCATCACGGGACCTCTGGAAGAGATACCAGAATTAGAACAAAAAAAAGTCTTCGACACCAATTATTTTGGACCATTAAGGGTTATCAATGCAGTGCTTCCTTACATGAGGTCCAAAAAATCTGGATATATACTCAATATTACATCCATCGCAGGACATATGGGGCTGCCTTTTCGAGGACTATATTCTGCATCAAAAGGAGCCTTGGAACTCACTACTGAAGCTTATCGGATGGAGTTGAAAGCCTTTGGTATTAAAGTAACCAATATAGCTCCGGGAGATTTTGCAACCAACATTGCAGCAGGAAGATATCATGCTCCTATACGGGACAATTCACCATATAAACAAGTTTACGAGAAGAGTTTAAAACTGATGGATGAACATGTAGATCATGGTAAAGATCCGAACTTAATGGCAAAGAGCGTACATGCTATAATGCAGAAGTCCAATCCTAAAATTCATTATAAAGTGGGTGACTTCACCCAAAAAATGTCTGTTTTTTTAAAACATATTTTACCTGATAAAGTTTTCGAAAACCTATTACTTAAACACTATAAACTGTAAATTTGTACTTAAAACTATTCTTATGAAATTTTTTATCGACACCGCAAATATTGACCAAATCAAAGAAGCTCAGGATCTTGGAATTCTTGATGGGGTAACCACCAACCCTTCCCTAATGGCTAAAGAAGGTATTATAGGAGAGCAAAATATTAAAGATCACTATGTCAAGATTTGCGAAATCGTTGATGGCGACGTAAGTGCTGAGGTGATTTCAACTGATTTTGATGGTATTGTTAAAGAAGGAGAAGCTTTAGCTCAACTTCACGATCAAATTGTTGTAAAAGTACCGATGATCAAAGAAGGTGTAAAAGCGATTAAATACTTTTCAGAAAAAGGGATTAGAACCAATTGTACTTTGGTATTTTCTGTAGGTCAAGCCCTTTTGGCGGCTAAAGCAGGCGCTACCTATGTATCTCCATTTATCGGAAGATTGGATGATATTTCTACCGACGGTTTAAACCTCATCGAAGAAATCAGATTGGTTTACGATAACTATATGTTTGAGACTCAAATTCTTGCTGCATCGGTAAGACATACCATGCACATTATCGATTGTGCTAAACTTGGTGCCGATGTGATGACTGGACCACTATCCTCTATAGAAGGACTTCTAAAACACCCTTTAACTGATAGTGGTTTGGAAAAATTCCTGGCAGACTATAACAAGAACAATTAAAAGTAAATATTAGCTAATTTAAAAGCTGACTCTTAGTTGAGTCAGCTTTTTTTATTTAAAGGGATTTCAAAGTCTTTAGGAAGTAATCGTGTTGGTCATCATCATAATCCAGATGTGTTACCAGTCTCATTTTTCCATTCCCCATATTACTGATTCGGATCCCTTTTTCTTCCAAATCTCTCATGAATTTGATTTCATCAAGATGGGGTTGTAAATAGAAAATAACAATATTGGTTTCGACATGATCTACAGCTTTAATCAAAGGATGCTGATTCAAAGTCTTTTCTATATCCTTAGCTCTATCGTGATCAATTTTCAACCTATCGACGTGGTGGTGTAGTGCATAATAGGCCCCTGCTGCCATGTAGCCCACCTGACGCATGCCTCCTCCCAATACTTTCCTAACTCGCATTGCTCCTTTCATGAGCTCATGGTTTCCCATCAACACTGTTCCCATAGGAGCTCCAAGACCTTTAGACAGACACAAGGATATCGTGTCAAATTCCTTTCCGAAATCTTTGGGATCATGGTTATTGGCCACTATCGCATTATAGAGACGAGCCCCATCCAAGTGCAAGCCTAAACCATGGGTATCACATACGGTTCGTATAGATCGAATCGTCTCCAAATCATAGCAAGCACCTCCTCCTTTATTGGTTGTATTTTCCAAACACACTAAAGAGGTTAAAGGACTGTGATAAAAGTCTGGCGGATTGATGGCTTCTTCGACAAGTTTAGCAGTAATCTTGCCCTTATTTCCGTCCACAAGTTTACAAGACACTCCACTATTAAAAGACGCTCCTCCACCTTCATAATTATACACATGAGCCCATTTGTCACAAATAAGTTGTTCGCCGGGTTGAGTATGTAACTTAATAGCGGCTTGATTGGACATAGAGCCGGTTGGAAAATAAAGAGCTGTATCCATCCCAAATAAATCTGCCAGGTAGGTCTCAAGCTGGTTGACAGACGGATCCTCTTTGTAGACATCATCGCCTACTTCGGCATTCATCATGTAGTCCAGCATCTCCTTTGTTGGCCTGGTCACGGTATCGCTTCTTAAATCAATTTTCATTTAAGTACTTTTTCTTCGAAAATAAACATAATTTGATTGACCGCACGAGAGATAATTTTTAAATTTGACAAAAATACTACCATGATCAATTCTGATTCTATCAAGACCATCAATCAACGTATTACTTCCTTAAACCAATATCTTTGACTTAGATGCAAAACGCATTAAAGTAGCCAACGAAGAAGAAAAAACATTTGCTCCAGACTTTTGGGATAAGCCTCAGGAAGCTCAAAAACTGATGCAGGCTATTAATGATGAGAAACAATGGATCAAAAGCTTTGATGAAGCCAAGCAGAAAGTAGAAGATCTAACTGTTTTATTTGAATTTTATGAAGATGGAGACATTTCTGAAGATGAATTACATCAAAAACACGATGAAGCTTTAGAATTTATCGAGGATTTGGAGTTCAAAAACATGTTGTCTGAAGAAAGTGATCCTCTTACAGCTATTCTTCAAATCACAGCTGGAGCCGGAGGCACAGAAAGCTGCGATTGGGCAGAAATGCTGATGCGCATGTATGTGATGTGGGGAGAACGAAGAGGTTTTAAAATAAGAGAGCTCAATCATCAATCCGGAGATGTGGCTGGAATTAAAACCGTTACCCTGGAGATAGAAGGCAATTATGCTTTCGGCTGGCTTAAGGGAGAAAATGGAGTTCATCGATTAGTAAGAATTTCTCCTTTCGACAGCAATGCTAAGCGACATACTTCTTTTGCTTCGGTTTATGTTTATCCATTGGTTGACGATACTATTGAAATAGACATTAATCCCGCGGATATTAACTGGGATTTTGCAAGGTCTGGTGGAGCCGGCGGACAGAACGTTAATAAGGTGGAGACCAAAGCTATCCTAACTCACCACCCTAGTGGAATCGTAATCCATAATTCTGAAACACGCTCTCAATTGGAAAACCGTGAGAAAGCAATGAAAATGTTGAAATCTCAGTTGTATGAAATTGAATTGAAAAAACAACAAGCTGCTAGAACTGAAATCGAATCTGAAAAGAAGAGTATAGAATGGGGATCTCAAATTCGCAATTACGTCATGCACCCTTATAAGTTGGTAAAAGACGTAAGAACGGGTCATGAAAGTGGCAATGTAGATGATGTCATGAATGGGCATATCGATTCCTTTCTGAAAACATTTTTGATGAAAAGCGGACAGAAAAAAGAAAAAGACAGTTTATGATTAAAATATACCACAATCCAAGATGCAAGAAATCCAGAGAAGGCTTAGGTATTCTTGAAGAATCTAAGCATGATTTTGAAATCATAAAATACTTGGATGATAGTCCTTCTGAAACCGAAATTGCATCCATTTTGGAGAAATTGAAGATGTCTCCAATAGAACTTGTCAGAAAACAGGAAAAAATCTGGAAAGAAAATTATAAAGGCAAGTCTCTTTCAGACCAGGAGATTATTGAAGCCCTACATTTACACCCTAAGTTGATCGAACGCCCAATTGTAATTAATGCTGAAAAAGCAGTCATTGGAAGACCTCCAGAAGCAATCAAAGAAGTGCTTTAGTAATTATCAATCGTTTCTCAAAAAAGGTCCTTATTGAGAAGATCTTTAAAAATAAATACATGAATTCAATACACATAGACCCTAAGGTTAAAGACGAATATCAACATTGGGCATTGAGCCAAAATATACTCGAAGATGTTTTTCAGTATTTATCTATAAAAGGAAACAAGTCGCAGATAAAAGCCGGACTCGAAAATACACTGATGAATTTGCAACCCAGCTATAAAACACATGGCAAAAACTTGTTTTTGAAAGCAGATTATGATGCGATTAAGTCTGGTTTTGGGTATGCGAATTTGATTTTGACTGAAAATGAAACTCAACATTGTTTTCAGTTGATACAAGATTCTGTCAATACTTATTTTGAAACTATAGAAATTCCTTCGGAAGCTATAATTGATTCAGATTTTTTTAAAACTGGTGATTTTGAGTTGAAGCGAAATCAATACATCGACAAAGCATTCAATTTTGTAGAGTCAAAATACGACAATACAACAGCTGCAAATGCCATATTAAGATCGGCATTGAGGTATGGCTCTATTTATGCCGAAACAAGACACATCGGCCCACCACAGAAAGTCTATGATTTATTTTATGAGTGGGGAATAAGAAATGAAGGCTTTGCTTCGCCCTTCAATGCTCGAGTACTGGGAAAGCCTGAAGCTCAGTTTTACAGTTTATTTGAAGATACCGATAGCATATTCGGGAGTGGCGGTAGCTTTTTCAATTTGAGTCAGCCAGAAAATCCTGGGCATTGGTGCCTGGATCCTCCATTTACAACCGAAATAATGTCTAAAGTAGACTCTATTCTTAAAAACTGGCTTGCAGCATATAAAGACTTGAGTTTTTTATTGATCATTCCTGAAAGCCATACACCAGAAAACCAACCTGATGAAACAGTCACCTTACAAAAAGATATCCATTATTATGAAGGTTTGGAAGGCATATTAAAACCTTTACCGGTAAATGTTTGTATTCATAGATATGGACAACTTAAGGGGTTTTCTGCAGAAGCCATACTTGAAGGCTATTCAAAATAGAAAAAGCTGGTTTGAATATTCATTTCAAACCAGCTTTTTAAAATACGTATTATGAATTCAATTAAGAGTTCGTCATCTCTTTTGGTCTTACCCATTTATCAAACTCTTCTTCGGTTGTGTAACCTAAATTGACGGCCTCTTCTCTTAAAGTCGTTCCGTTTTTATGAGCGGTATTCGCAATTTCAGCAGCTTTGTAGTAACCAATTTTGGTATTTAAAGCAGTGACTAGCATTAAGGAATTTCTTAGTAATTCATCAATGCGCTCCTGATTAGGTTCGATTCCTGCCGCACAATTTTCATCAAAAGACACACAAGCATCGCCGATCAATTGAGCCGACTGTAAAACATTGGCAGCCATGACGGGCTTAAAGACGTTGAGTTCGAATTGTCCTTGCATTCCTCCTACACCTACGGCTACATCGTTACCCATAACTTGTGCACAAACCATGGTTAAGGCTTCACACTGAGTTGGGTTGACCTTACCTGGCATGATGGAAGATCCTGGTTCATTAGCGGGAATTGTGATTTCACCAATACCACTTCTTGGTCCGGAAGATAACATACGAATATCGTTTCCAATTTTGTTTAAGGAAACCGCCAGTTGCTTTAGAGCTCCATGAGTTTCTACCAAGGCATCGTGTGCAGCTAGCGCTTCAAATTTATTCTCTGCAGATACAAAAGGAAGACCTGTAAATTCAGCGATGTATTGAGCTACTTTATCGGCATAGCCTTCGGGCGTATTGAGACCTGTTCCAACAGCTGTTCCTCCTAAAGCCAATTCTTGCAAGTGCGGTAAGGTATTCTCTAAAGCTTTTAAACCATGGTTGAGTTGTGAGACGTAACCGCCAAACTCCTGACCTAACGTCAGAGGCGTCGCATCCATAAAGTGGGTCCTTCCAATCTTCACCACATCTTTAAAAGCTTCTGCTTTATGTTGTAGCTGGTCTCTCAACTGAGAAACCCCAGGGATAGTGACTTCAACAATTTTTTTATAGATCGCAATATGCATACCCGTTGGGAAGGTATCGTTGGAAGATTGGGATTTATTGACATCGTCATTTGGAGAAACGTATTTGTCACCTTTCCCAAGTTCATGGCCTTGTAATTGATGAATTCGATTGGAAATCACTTCGTTTACATTCATATTACTTTGCGTACCAGAGCCTGTTTGCCAAATGACTAAAGGAAACTGATCGTCGTGTTTACCTTCTAGGATTTCATCACAAACTTTAGCTATTAAATCTCTTTTTTCTCCTTCAAGAACACCTAATTCTGCATTGGTAAAGGCTGCCGCTTTTTTCAAATAAGCAAAGCCATATATAATTTCCAGAGGCATGGAAGCTTGAGGACCAATCTTAAAATTATTTCTGGAGCGCTCTGTTTGTGCTGCCCAAAGTTTATCTGATGGCACTTGAACTTCGCCAATAGTATCTTTCTCTATTCTGTAGGACATAGTATAATTTTTTGTTTGTCAAATTTAAGAAATATAAAATTGTGATAACTTCAAGATTCAATTTCTGAAGAATTATTTTCAAGAATTGTGAGCCTGTATTTCAATGTTTAATTATCTTTGTTCAAACAAAATTTATTCTGATGTTCGAATTTGATCAATATTTAGGGTTTTTACTTTTTCTACTCATTTTAACCATTGGTTTTTGGTTATTAATTTTTTTAACTGCGATCATTCCTTACTGGATTGGAGGTTCTTTAATAGAACGTTTAAAAGAAATAAAAGAAGGTAAAAAGAAGAAAGACGACTAAATCTACATATGACTTTAAATAAAAAGGCAGGAAATGAATTATTTCCTGCCTTTTTATTTATTTAATGGTTATGCTTTACTGAGCACCAAATTCACCATCCCCATAATCTTCATCTTCACCTCGTCTCTGATCTCTTTTCTGTTGATTAAATCTATACACCACCGTTGCTGTTACTTGTCTCACTCTCCACTGAAATGAACTATCTTCAATAAATGTGGGAGCTATTGTAGATTGATCTCTTCTTCTCGAATTGAATAAATCTCTTACATTTAAGGATACCGTCAGATTATCATCTTTTAAAAAATCTTTGCTTAAGCCCATATCCACAGATGCAATAGGGTCGGTTTTTGTTTGAGCATTTTCACGCGGCCCCCTGTAAAACGCATTGGTTTGCCATTGAATTTTCCATGGCAAAATGATATTAGAACTGAATCTTCCAAAATAACTTTCATTGGTAGCTCCATATTCTTCTCCTTCAAATTCACCTTCACTTTCAAACCTGAAATAATTAAAACTCAAATTGGTTCTCAGCCATTTGGTAGGGTTATAAAGCACACCGACTTCTGCGCCATAGCGTTCTTCTGTAGCTAAGTTGATGGGGATATTTTCATTGATTTGAATACTATCACCTTCCGTTAATCTTCCTGTATCTCTTTGAATTCTTTCAAAAGCATCCGTCTCTCTCTGGTAATACACCGAGCTTGTTAAGGTTAATTTTTCCCATCGTTTTAAATAGCCTAAATCAAATGCACTAGCAAAGGAAGGGTCTAGGTCTGGATTCCCCTGAAACACATTCACTCTACTTGACTGGGAGGGAAATGGATTAAGAAACCAGCTTCGTGGTCGATTGATTCGTCTGTTATATCCCAAAGTTACATTTTCATCGTCACCTAATTCGTAAACCAAATTTACTGTAGGGAAAAACCCTCCGAAATTTTTATCAAAATCAAGTACATCTAAAACATCTGGAGATGAAACATCGTTAGGAAAAAGCGGAGTAGTGGTACCTTTTAATTGAGTTTGCTCATAGCGTAGTCCAAGGAGATATGAAAATTTTCCAAGTTTATCGCCGTACTGGGTATAGACTGCTGTAATATTTTGTTGAAAATCAAAATCACTAGAAATGTCAGCGTTTGGTGCTACTACTCCATCTGCAAGCCTATCTACCAAAAACCTTTGATTTTGATCTGAATAATCTCCCCTAAAGCCTGCTTCAAATTGTGCATCACCCATAGGTAGTACATAATCCGCCTGAACTAGAAAACTTTCCCTAAATTCAGTCTCTAGTACATCTTGAAAAGCGACTACCGAATCTACTGGTGATAATTGGTCTTCATTGATAATAGCGGTTTTGGTTTCATCGCTTCTGGAATATTGAAGATCTGCAGTAAGCTTATGATCTCTGTTTTCTTTATCAAATCGCTTTTCATAGTTCATTGCATATTGAAAACGCTCATCTTCTTCAAGTTCATCTTCTATTCTTATGGTATTACTATCGAAAACTATATCATTTGTAATAGAATCTAACACAAATCTATCATTCAGATTGGTAGTTACGTCACGATCATCTCCTAATCTACCAAAGAAACTGGCGGTTATGGAGGACATATCATCAATAAAATATTCCACACCAGCATTAACATTATAATTTTGGCCATTTCTGTCGTATTCCCGGTCTTCAATTACCCTTCTAAAATTACGATCAGGATTTAAGTATTGATTATCTGAAAAAGCATTACCAGGTCGAGTTCTATCCGTATATCCTAAACTTGTAAATATATTGAACTTGTCTGTTCTTAAATTTAGATCTGCAAAAGCTCCTGTATTTTTTGGATCCCCTAATGTTCCTCTTAATGAACCATTTAAACCTAGAGTCTTTTCTCTTTTAAGTATAATATTAATAATACCTGCTGAACCTTCTGCATCGTATCTGGCTGATGGGCTAGTGATGACCTCAACCGATTCAATAGCATCTGCTGGTAGCTGTTGGAACACATCCTGATCTCCAAAACCTGCGACTGAGGATGGCTTGCCATTTATTAAAATCCTTACATTTTCATTACCACGCAAGCTTATAGCACCATCAATATCGACGGTAACTGACGGGACATTTCCCAAAGCATCACTTACAGTTCCACCAGAGGTCGTTAAATCTTTACCGACGTTGTAAATCTTCTTGTCGAGCCTTACTTCCACCTGGGTAGTTTCAGCTACTACTGTGACTTCATCAAGCTCTCCTGCTTTAGCACCGAGTCTTATAGTTCCTAAATCAGTATCCTTTTCTATAGTGAAATTATTGATTTTCTTGACTTCAAAAGAAATATATTCAATTTCAAGGTTATAAGTTCCTTTTTCCAATTGGATCGAAAATACGCCATCCCTGTTGGTTACACCGCCATTAACGATGCTCCCATCATCCGTACTTTTAGCTGAGATTGAAGCATATTCCAAAGGGAAATCCATCGAGTCATCTATCACTTTACCTGTCAATTCATACTTCTGAGCGAATCCAACTAGGGGCAGGAATGCCAGAATGATTATTATCTTTTTGTACACTTGAGTTGTTTTTAGTTCACTTTTAAGACTTAAGGTTTTAAAGTGCGTTTAATCGGTAGCAGTTAAAGTTGAGTTAACACTTTCAAAAACGATTTATAAACGAATTCCGTTCAATTTTTTGTGAGGTAGCTAGGTTGTTGTTATCTTTCAACGAATTTAAGAACCTTAACATTGAAAGACATGTCAAAACAGAAAGATCCTAAGGATATAAACGAAGAAAACAGCTCAAAACCAGTTGAAAGAAATCCTCAACAGGATGCTACTGAAACTTCAAAAGACGAAAAAGCGCCTATTGAGACTGAAGCAAATATAGAAGAAGAAAAAAAGGAGAGCAATACTTCTGAAAACTCTGCTAAAGCTTCAAATGATAAAGAAGCCTCAAGTGAGACTGAGCATGCTTCAGACGTAGAAGAAAAGAAAGAGGAAACTCCAAGTGAGGAAGGTGAAGATTCAGAAGAACATCCAGAAGCAAAAGATCAAGACGTAGACGAGGCAAATGCAGAAGATAGCGAAGACAAGGATGTAGCGAGAAGACATGAGATAGAAATGAAAGATTACCATGCCATGTCTCTAGATGAGCTGGTTCTCGAACTTGAAAGCCTGGTAAAAAAGGAAAAGGTTCAATCTATTAAGGATCACGTCAATAATATCAAAATCGAATTTGACAAAAAGTTTAATGACATTGTTGAAGAAAAGAAAGAAGAGTTTATTGCCGATGGTGGAAATATTATAGATTTTCATTACTCCTCACCTGTCAAGAAAAATTTTAACAGCATTTATTTTGACTATCGTGAAAAGAGAGACCAACACTATTCTCAACTTAAGAAAAACCTGAGTTCTAATCTTAAGACCCGACTTGGCATCATAGAAGAGTTGAAAAATATGATTGGCTCTGGTGAAAGTATGAATTCTAGCTTTAAGCAGTTTAAGGAACTCCAAGAGCGCTGGAAAAATGCTGGACCAGTGCCAAGAAATGATTACAATACAGTTTGGAATAATTACCACCATCACATCGAGCGTTTTTATGATTTCTTGCATTTGGACAGGGAATTTCGGGATATGGATTTCAAATACAATTTGGACCAAAAGCTAAAAATCATTAACCGTGCTGAGGAATTAACTCAGGAAAACGATGTCAATAGAGCTTTCCGAGAGTTGCAATTGCTCCATAAAATGTGGAAAGAGGAATTGGGTCCAGTAGCAAGAGAGTTTAGGGATGAAATCTGGGAAAAATTTAGTGAAGCTACCAAACAGATTCACGATAAACGTCAAGCACATTTTGAAAAACTAGACGAACAGCGCGAAGAAAATTTAAAAGTTAAGCTTGATATTATCGAGCAAATTAAACTTCTTACAGAAAGTAAAATAACTCAGCATAAAGACGCTCAGGAACGAATTAAAAATGTAAATAAACTTAGAGACCTCTTTTTTAGAGCTGGAAGTGTACCAAAACAAAAACAAGATGCCACCTGGGATGCCTTTAGAAAAGCAACCAGAGAATTTAATAAAAACAAAAACGATTTTTATAAGGAATTAAAATCCGAGCAGTACGAAAACTTAGAGAAAAAGAAGGAACTTATAAAAATTGCTGAGGAACATAAGGATAGTGACGATTTTAAGTCTACCACTCCCCTGATGAAGAAAATTCAGAACGATTGGAAAAAAATAGGCCACGTCCCGAGAAAAGATTCTGATAAAATCTGGAAACAGTTTAAAGCTGCTTGTAACCATTACTTTGATAGATTTCACGCCAATAAAAATGACGAGAGCAATGAAGAAATGCAGGCGTTCAACCAGAAGCGGGAACTCATTCAAAAGTTGAAAGATGAAACGATAAGTGGTGATGAAGAGAACACAGTAAAGCTAGTGAAATCTTACATTTCAAAATGGAATGAGATAGGTATGGTTCCAGCCAACAAGCGCTATGTTGAAAATAAATTCAACAGAGCCTTAGACCAAATTTTCAAACAAATCGATATCAGTAAAACAGACGCTGAATTGATGAAGTATCAAAACAGACTTCAAAACCTGGAAGAAGCAGACGATAATCAACGTATCTATAAAGAACAAACCTTCTTAAGAAAGAAGATAGATGAAACCAAGTCTGAATTACAACAGCTTGAAAATAACCTTCAATTTTTCTCTGAATCCAATAGAGACAATCCTTTGGTTAAAGAAGTTTACAACAACATGGATAAATTGAAAGAGGATCTTGACATGTGGAAAACCAAATTGAAAAAAATTAAAGAGTTGTAGTGAACGCACAAAACCCTGAATCTAATTACAAATGTCCGCTATGCGAAAGTGTAGCGGATTATTTTTGTTCAATTGGAAACCAAGGAAGAGATTATTATAAGTGTGGTACTTGCTGTTCAGTCTTTCTACATCCCAAAACATACGTTGACTTGTCTTCAGAAAAATCTAGATATGAAGAACATAATAATGATGTTGAAGATCCCAGATATCAAAAATTTGTTAGCCCAATTACCGTTGCTATTGAAGATCAGTTTTCAAAAGATTCAGATGGTCTGGACTATGGGTGTGGCACTGGACCTGTAGCTTCGGTTGTACTTGAACAAAAAGGATTTAAGGAAATAGATTTGTATGATCCCTTTTTTCAACCTAATGAAAAAGCACTCACTAAAACTTACGACTTTATCATCTGCTGTGAAGTCATGGAACACTTTTTTAATCCGAAAGACGAGTTCTATCTCCTAAGAAATTTACTGAAAACCTCAGGCAAATTATTCTGCAAAACCAGTGTTTTAAAAGACGGTAGTAAAGCAGAATATTTTAGGGACTGGTGGTATAACAATGATCCGACTCATGTTTTTTTCTATACCCCAAAAACCTTAGAATTCATAGCCAAAACATTCAACTTTGGTAAAGTTGTTATAGAACCAAAACTAATTACGTTCGGTTAAACATTAATCCAATTTATAGTCAGGAAATAAATCGTTCAAGATAAAGCTATAGTTAGGGTCTAATAAAATAGCTTTATCATAATGTGTTTTTGACTTATCATATTCACCAAGTTCAAAATAAACACCGGCATATCTGTATTCCAGTTCAGCAAAATCTGAAAAGAAATCTTCAGCATGTTTCAATGTTTGCAAAGCATCCTCATAATGCTTGAGCTGAATGAGTATGTCCAGGCGAGTGATCCAGGTTTCCAACTCATAATTACCCAATTCCAAACTCTTCTTGAATCCAAAAGCAGAATCCTTGATGTTGTCCAATTCCAGGTTGATGATTGCGAAATGCTTCCAGTACAACACGTTTTCTTCATCAATATTGATGGCTTTATTGATATAGTAAAGCGCTTTTTTATAGTCTTTAATTTTGACATGGTAATCTGAAAGTGCTAACCAGACTTTATCCAAAAGTGGATCTTCATGTAAAGCTTTTTTGTAGTGCTTTAGCGCTTTCTCTGGATCGTTTAGTTTCAAAAAACATTTACCAATTCTTAAATATGCAAAAGCAGTTGGGTCATCGATTTGAAGAGTCAGAGAATAACACTCAATAGCTTCTTTATACTTCTTTAAACGCTCCAAAACTTTCCCCTTTTCAAGATAGGCACCAATAAAATAATCATCGGAAATTATGGCATAATCAAAAGCTTCAAGAGCTTTTTCATAGTGTTTAGTTTCGAAATACAGCTTACCGAGTTGATGCCAAGCTACTTCACAATAGGGCTGGCGGTCTAAAAAGCTTTTCAAAAATTGAACAGCTTCTTCATTCTGATTTAAAAAATCGAAGCAATAAATGATATTATAAAGTGCTGTATAATCATTTTCATCATTCTCCAAACACTGTATGTAACTCTGTTTTGCATTTTCAAAATCTTCCAAGAACAAATACTCCATTCCCATAATGCTATGGATTTCTATCAGGTCGTCTGAAAAGTTTAAAGCTTCCTTTAAAACCTCAATAGCTTCCAAATGCAAATCTTGCTTTGAAAAAATATTTGCGATTAGAATATAGATTTCTTCATTATTAGGCTCTAAAGATTTGAGGTCCTCCAGCAAATCCATGGCTTTATCAAACTTATCTTCAAAAGTATAAAGCTCAGCTTTCATCAAAAGCAAATTAACCGATTTCGGATGTTGATCCAATGCAAGCTTCAATGCTTTTTTAGCTAATGCAAGGCGTCCACTATCTATATAATGACCAATAATGTTCTCAAATTCAGACGCATCAAAAAATAAAACCTCGTTGGTTTTTAACATCATTTCAAATTTCTCTATCGGGAAGTCAAAGTCTTCGTGGTGAGAGGATCCTAATTGCATATAAAATGATTTAATTTTAGGTTAAGATAAACGTCTTTTTTCAATACAGAGTAAGATTTTTGAAAATGTTATCCACAAGTTATTCACCAATGGTGGTCTTAGAATACGAATCCAGTATATCAATTATAATGCCACAGCCCATAGCTATTTCTTCTTCAGAAATAGTGAGCGGTGGAGATATCCTCACAGCTTTCTTTTCATACAATAACCAAAATAGAATTAGACTTTTACTTTTTGCTTCTAAAACTACGTGATTGGCGATCTCATCAGTTTTGAAAATCGGTGCCAGCATCAGGCCTTTCCCCCTCACTTCTGAAATAAGCTTATGCTGAAGCAAACTTCTGAATAGATTTTCTTTCTTTTCCACCCTTTTTATAATATCTGAAGTAGTCAATACTTCTAAAGTAGCTAGACAGGCTGCTGCTATAACCGGATTGCCTCCAAAAGTTGTAATGTGACCCAGTTTTGGTTTATCACTCAAAACACTCATCAAAGCCTTAGAAGCAGTGAACGCTCCAACTGGCAATCCTGAAGCCATAGCTTTACCAATGACTAAAATGTCTGGAACTACATCAAAATGCTCAAACCCAAATAACTTTCCTGTCCTTCCAAAACCTGGCTGGATTTCATCTAAAATCAATAAAGCACCAACTTCTTCACACCTTTGCTTAACCTTTTTTAAATACTCATGAGTGGGCATTATAAACCCAGCTCCTCCCTGGATTGTTTCCAAGATAACAGCAGCTGTCGTGTTGGTAATGACATCTAGACAGGTGTCTCTATTGAATTGTATGTGAGTGATGTCTCCAACTAAGGGTCGGAATGGCGCTATTCGTTCTTCATAATCCATCAAACTTAAAGCACCATAAGAATTTCCGTGATAGCAGTTTTTAGCGGCGATAATTTGGGTTCTGCCTGTTGCCCTTCTGGCTAACTTCATAGCTCCGTCAATCGCTTCTGTTCCACTATTGACGAGGTAGGTTTGAGAAAGCGGTTCAGGGAGGTGTTGAGCTAGTAATTTGGTAAACTCGACAGCCGGGGATTGAATGTATTCACCGTAGACCATCACGTGCATATATTTATCAAGCTGATTTTTAATAGCTTTGATAACAGCTGGATGTCGATGACCCAAACCACAGGCAGAAACACCTGCTACAAAATCAAGGTATCGATTTCCATCGGTGGTGTAAATAAAAGAACCTTCTGCATGGCTCACCTCCATTCCTAAAGGGTGTGGCGTGGTCTGAGCTTGATAATCAAAAAAATCACTGTTCATGACTTGGCTGTATCGCTTTCAATTTGGGGGACTTCTTGGGTACCTTTGGAATTTCGTTTTCCTGTGATGGTCTAAGAGTAGACTCCTTCAGCGTTGAATTCGTATTCATCTCTCGTACACCTTCAAAAAAGTCATCATAGATTTCCGGATCTTCAATTCCTTTAATTTTTGGTAAAACTAGACTATCTCGCCCCTTGAATAGATCTGATTTATCTATCAACCTCTCCTCTCCGCGCCAATTGAAATCTTTTAGTTGCTTTTCGTTTTCAGGAAACTGAGAACTCGGATAGGTATCAGAATCTACATTGGTATAGTAAATCACATCCAAAATTTCTTGCTCTTCAAGTAGTATTTTGATCCTCGCGGACAGAGATTTATTGATACCGATGAGTTCTCCATCATCTCCACGAACATAAAAAAGAGATTCTGTATTTTTCACAACATCCACTTCATAAATTTCATTATTCTCAAAAAGCCCAAAAAGTTCTTTGCCTTTAATTTGATTGTAGCCTTCGATGGTGTCCTTTTGTATCATAAACGCATTAAAGAAAACTTTCAAAGAATCAAGCTGTTCAGTTTCAGTATCACTTATCAAATGAATCGTATCTCCTGTAATTTGACTTTCTCCAGACCATAAAATTGGATTACTTATCAATTTTGTAATCCCCGTTCTTTCATTACTATGGATAGAATCGGCCTTACCACTTAAATCCGACTTAAATATTCTTGCGTCGTAGAAGCCTCTTATATCCCTGTCTTCTACCTTACCCGTTACCATTAGTGTATCACTGGCTATAAAAACAGAATCATTTTCTTGTTTCATCGCTGCCATAGGATTTTTGGTGATAAAAAGCGAATCTTTCTTCCTAAACACTTCTGCGTAATGTCCCGTAATCAGCGTTTGATTAATCGTATCGGTTACTTTAATGTTATTGGTTGCAGACGCAAATCCTGAAGGCCTGTCAAAATAAATACTATCCCCTTCAAGTTTTCTGTTTTCATAATCAACTTTGGAGTTTTTCACAAAAAACCCGTTATCTTTCCTAGTATCATAAAACCCTCGCTCGCAATAGACCACACTGGTTTCACTGGTAATGGTGGAAGGTCCATATAAATAAGCATGACCTTCTTCAGAGTAGAAATCCAAGTAATCTGAATCTATATCGTACTCTGGATTTCTGACTTTCACGTTTTGCCTAAAAGAAAATTTCTCCTGATTCATGAAATACCTTCCCTTAATGCTTGTAATTGTTGAAGCGGAATCCTGAACTTTGCCTCCAGTTCTATAGAATGCTTCCTGTTTTACTCTATTGAAAAATAAAGAATCCGTGGTAAGCTTGTTACTAGGTGTCGTCAAGACCACATCTTCACTGGCAAAAGCAAACTGAGTATTCCCGTTATACTCTGCATATTTACTGGTCATATTGACGGTATCTCCTTGCTTCATTCTTACGTTTCCGTAGGCCTTAAAAAAATCATCCGTTTGATAAAATATAGCACGATCGCACCACACCTCTATACCTTCATGCAGAAAGTAAACCTGATTTTGCACTTTGGAAAGGATAAAAGCATTGGGATACTTCTCTTCATCTACACGAGTTCTATCACTTGTATAGTCAATTTTTTTACCCTCTTGCGAATAAAGAAAGCTACTGAAGAAAAAAAAAGAAAATATAAATACGAAGTACTTCAAATCTGAATAATTGAGATACAAAATTACGCTTTTCTTAAAACAAAAGCAGCGAATAAACGCTGCTTTAAGATATAAATATGCTTACTAAGCTTTACAAAAGATAATCTGTGTTGACAAAATTAGACTTCTTGCTTTTCAGTAGATCTTGTATGATATCATTATTCTTCGGATTGTCTTTGGAAGCCACAAAGGTTCTGATGGAAAAAGAACGCAAGGCATCGTGAACACTCAAAGTTCCAACTGCTGAATCTTTTCGACCTGTGAACGGCAACACATCTGGTCCACGCTGACAGGAGCTGTTAAGATTAACTCTACAAACCAAGTTGACAAGGACATCGATAAGCGGAGCAAGTGCATCTACATTATCTCCAAACAAACTCACTTGCTGACCGTAGTTTGATTTTGCTATTTCATCCAGAAGCTCATGAATATCGTCGAATGATTTTACGGGAATAACAGGACCAAATTGCTCCTCCTGGTATACACGCATAGATTCATTCACAGGATATAACACCGCAGGATAGATGTAATTTTCTGTTGTCTTTCCGCCTTTTTCATTTAAAATTTTAGCTCCTTTCTTTTTTGCATCATCAATTAATTCTTGAATATAAGCAGGTTTCCCAGGTTCTGGAAGAGGAGTCAGTTTAACACCATCCTCCCAGGGCTGACCAAACTTGAGTTCATCTACACGCTTTGAAAAACGTTTGTTGAATTCCTCTTTGATATCCTCATGAACATAAACAATTTTTAAGGCCGTACAACGCTGACCGTTGTAGGAAAGCGTCCCATTGATACATTCCTCTATAGCTAAGTCTAAATCTGCACTCGGTAATATGATAGCTGGATTTTTAGCTTCAAGTCCGAGTATTAGGCGCAATCTATTTTTGTAAGGATGCTGATCCTGGAGCGCAATGGCAGATTTGGAGTTTCCAATCAAGGCCAACACATCTATTCTGCCTGTTTTCATAATAGGCGCAGCTACTTCCCGCCCTCTACCATAAATAACATTGATGACCCCAGCAGGAAAACTTTTTTGAAAGGCTTCCAGCAAAGGAGACAATAATAATACCCCATGTTTTGCTGGTTTGAATACAGCTGTATTTCCCATTATTAATGCAGGAATAAGCAGAGCAAAAGTCTCATTTAAAGGATAATTATAAGGTCCTAAACATAGAACGACTCCTAAAGGCCCTCTTCGAATGTGGGCATTGATGCCACCTACTTTTTTAAATTTTGAACTATCTCTATCCAATTGTTTATAGTCTTCGATGGTATCATAAATATATTCAACCGTCCTATCAAATTCCTTTTCTGAATCTTGTAGCGTTTTTCCAATTTCCCACATCAGTAATTTGACCACTTCAGAACGTTTAGTCTCCATAATCTCCACAAAAGACTTCATACAAGAAATTCTATCTTTTACGCGCATTGTTGGCCACTCTCCTTTCCCGTGATCATAAGCCTTAACGGCAGAATCCAATACCTTTAGTGCGGTAGATTCATCCATATGTGGCACCGTACCTAAGTGAGTAGGCTTGTAAACCTGTGTAGATGAAATTGTGGAATGCACGTCATCCATTTGACCTTTCCATTCTACCAGTTGACCATTATCGAGATAAGTAGTTTGATGAAGCAGAGTGTCAATCGAAGAAATATTTGAATTTGTCATAATTATTTATGATTTTTATTAAAAATAATTCCGAATTTAATCAAATTGAATTTCACATCTGCAATAACCAACTAAAAGGAAATGTTAAGATTGAATATAGGTCTGAAATAACTCATCATTTAACCAAAAATGAATCTTGTTTATTTTACCAAAGAATCTTTAATCATATCATTCTTCGTTAGGTGATTATAGAAATACATTAGATCTTGAATCTTAAGCAAATCTTTAGTTTAGCTTTTTAAAAAAACTTTACATTTGTGGAGATGAGGAATGTATTATCATATCTGCTAGTAACCGTATTCGCCTTACAATCGACAGGCATCAATGCAGCTAGTCTGTCAAGTTTAAATAATTTGGTAAAACATTACGAGCTTCATAAAGCGAAAAGCAATACGACCCTTTTTGACTTTATAGATCTGCACTATGGAAGTCAGAAGCAAGCACATGAAAATGAACACGAAGAACACCAGAACCTCCCCTTCCAAGAAAACCATCATTTGACTCATAATTGTTATTTTGAAATCCCTCAGGTCATAACTATTAAATCTAATATTCCTTTACATATTATAAAACATAACTTTTATTATACCTCGCAATTTGATTTATTGATTGAAACTGATATTCATCAACCCCCGAAACATTAAACTCTATTAAAAACTGAGTATATTGTTTCACGTTTCAATTTCAAAAATTTATGTTATCAAAACTCATAGAATTTAGTCTAAAGTCTAAGTTCTTCATTATTTTGCTGGTATCGGCCATGGTAGGCTTTGGTATTTATGCTTTAACTCAAATCCCAATTGGGGCAGTACCCGATATTACCAATAACCAGGTCCAGGTCATAACCACTTCACGTAATCTTTCAACGACAGATGTTGAACAGTTCATCACTTACCCTGTTGAATTGGAGATGGTGAATTTACCCGGCGTCAAAGAAATACGTTCGGTCTCCAAGTTTGGACTTTCTGTGGTTACTATTGTATTCGAAGACGATTTAGGGACCTATTTACCTCGTCAGCTCATCGCTGAAAAATTAAAATCGGCTGCTGAAAAAATTCCTTCAGGTTTTGGAACTCCACAAATGGGTCCAATCACCACTGGACTAGGAGAAATTTATCAATATACGCTGGAAACGAAACCAGGCTTTGAAGATGAATACGATGCTACCGAGCTGCGCACCATCCAGGACTGGATTGTGAAACGGCAATTATCAGGTATACCCGGGGTGGTAGAAATTAATACCTGGGGAGGCTATTTAAAAGAATACGAAGTCAGCATCAATACCAAGCGTTTAGAAGCCAATAACATTACTATTTCAGAGGTATTTCAAGCTCTGGAAAACAATAATTCAGTTGCTGGCGGAAGCTATATCGAGAAGAACGACGAAGCCTACTTTATTCGCGGGGAAGGACTTCTCAAAAGCCTGGAAGAAATTAGAAATATAAGTGTTTCTATGCGGGGTAACCAGCCTGTATTCATAAAGGATATCGCAGAAGTGGGTTATGGATATGCCAGACGTTTTGGTGCTATTACGGGTAATGGTGAAGGTGAAAAAGTCTTAGGTCAGGTCATGATGCTTAAAGATGCTGACTCCAAAAGAGTGATTGATGCTGTAAAAACACGTATTGCTGAAATTGAAAACAGTCTACCAGAAGGTGTATACATCAACGGCTTCCTGGATCGCTCTGAATTGATCCAACGCACGACTTCAACAATTGCGGAAAATTTACTTATTGGATTTTTAGTAGTGAGCTTTATTGTTATTTTATTGATTGGCGATTGGCGCTCTGGTCTGGTCATTGCTTCCATTATTCCGTTAAGTTTTCTATGTGCCATCAGTTTGATGTATGTGTTTGGGATTGACGCTAACTTAATGAGTTTGGGCGCCTTGGACTTTGGGATTATTATCGACGGTGCCGTTATTATCGTCGAGTTCGTTGCCTTTAGAATTTGGCAGCGCTCCAACGAATTTGCTGATAAATCCTCTACAGAAATAAAAAAATTAAAGGACCAAATCACCCTGAATGGGGCTTCCAAGATGTTAAACTCTGCCATATTTGGTCAGTTGATTATCTTGATTGTATTTATCCCCATTTTATCGCTTAGTGGTGTGGAAGGTAAAATGTTTAAGCCCATGGCTTTAACCTTTAGCTTTGCTTTAATTGGCGCTATGATTTTATGCTTTACCTGGGTACCTGTGGCTTGTAGTCTTATTCTAAAACCACAATCCAAATCGAAGTCAAACATTTCAACTCGACTCCTCGATGGAGCAAAACGCCTGTATTTACCTTCCATAAAATGGGCTTTGAACCATACAAAAATAGTAATGGCTTCCGCTATAATTTTATTAGCCCTTGGAGTGTTTACCTTTTTAAAAATGGGAGGCGAGTTTGTACCAACATTAGATGAGGGGGACTTTGTGATTCAACCCGTTTTAAAAACTGGAAAATCCTTAGAAAGTACAATTGAACGAACCACAGCTATTGAAAAGATACTTTTAGAATTTCCAGAAGTCACCCAGGTGGTCTCAAGAATAGGAGCCGCCGAAGTTCCTACCGATCCTATGTCTATGCAAGATTCTGATGTAATAGTTCGTCTAAAACCAAAATCGGAGTGGACCACGTCCGAGACAAAAGAAGGCCTTGCCGAAAAATTCAACGAAGCTTTAGCAGTCTTTCCTGGTATGGATCTGGAGTTTACTCAACCTATCGAAATGCGTTTTAATGAGTTGATCACTGGAGTTCGATCTGACATCGCCATAAAGGTCTTTGGAGAAAATCTAGATATTTTGGCCGCGAAGGGTAATGAAATTAAAACTTTGATTCAAGATGTAGACGGTGCAGCTGATATTACAGTAGAAAAAATAGTAGGGTTACCTCAAATGCTAGTCGACTATAAGCGAGAAAAAATTGCTCGTTATGGATTGGATATTAAAACTATAAATGAAGTCATTACTGCTGGCTTTGCAGGAAGGACCACGGGAATTGTCTTTGAAGGTGAAAAGCGTTTTGATCTGGTAGTAAGGCTTCAGGAATCTCAACGTCAAAACATTGATGATTTACGAAATTTAAAAATAGACACACCAAATTCTGGAAAAATACCACTTAGCGAGGTGGCCAACATTACCTTTGACAAAGGTCCTGCAAAAATTTCAAGGGATCAATCCAAGCGACGTATAGTAGTTGGGGTCAACGTGCGTAACCGAGATTTGGAATCGGTGGTGACCGATATTCAAAACATCGTTGATGAAAATCTGGAACTACCGGTAGGCTATACCATGACTTATGGGGGACAGTTTGAGAATCTAGAAAGTGCTAAAGCCCGTTTAAAAATTGCAGTTCCTATCGCCTTGGTCTTAATATACATTATGCTGTTTTTTGGATTGAGGACACATAAAGATGCCTTACTCATCTTTACCGCCATTCCCTTTTCGGCTGTGGGAGGCGTTTTTCTATTGTGGTTAAGGGACATGCCCTTTAGTATATCCGCTGGAGTAGGTTTTATAGCCTTATTTGGAATAGCGGTCTTGAATGGTATCATCTTAGTTGAATATTTTAAGGACATAAGAGAAACCCACAACCAGCTGAGCTTCCAGCATATCATTGATGCTACTCAGGACAGGCTTCGTGCCGTTTTACTTACGGCCAGCTCTACAGCACTTGGATTTTTACCCATGGCGATTTCTACAGGGGCTGGTGCTGAAGTTCAGCGCCCATTAGCTACTGTTGTTATTGGAGGACTTATCACTTCTACTTTATTAACCTTAATTATTTTACCGGTGCTGTATAGTTTAAAAAGAAGAAAAATAGAGAACAAATTAAACCCTAAACTTGGGGTGTTTTTAATCCTGTGCTGTAGTCTTGGATTTAGTGCACAAGGTCAGAATCAAGAGTTTGAAAGTTTGAAACAACAAATGCTGAACAATAATAAGCAGCTTAAAGCAGCTCAGCTGCAAACAGAAAGCACTAAAGCCTCTGAAGGTGAAGCCTTCACGTTTAATAAAACCCAGGTCTATCAAAACTATGATGAATCGGAATTAGATCCTATTGCCAATCAGCCATTTTATCAGTGGGGGGTTGTTCAGCAATTTGATTTTCCTACGGTTTATGGAAGTAGGCTGAAATTGAATAAAGTCAAAACTGAATTGGCCAGCACTCAATATAGTATTATCGAGCTGAGGAAGATCAAGGCTTTGCAAACCAGTTACCAAAACTACCTGGCAGCGACCACAAGGTTATCGATTTATGATAGTATTTTTAGTATTTACAGTGATTTTTCGCGCATGGCTCAACGCAAATTTGAAGAAGGTGAATCCAATTACTTAGAAAAAATTACAGCTGAGTCGAAAGCCAATCAAATCAAAATCGAGCAGGAGCAGCTTCAACAGGAATTAACCAATAGCTTGTTGGCCATTAAAGCCTTACTTCAAAGCGAGGACAGCCTGATTTTAAAGGGAAAGACACTTTACCAATTAGAGCTGGATAAACCAATAAGTTCTACGGAAAACTTGAGTTTATCGGCTATGGAACTAGATCAGCAAATTGCCAAGCGCAATTCGTCTTTAGCTAAAAATGAGCTTTTACCTGGTATTTCAGCAAGTTACTTCACACGAAGTAATTCTGCTATAGAAGAAAATTTTAGTGGTTATCAAATTGGTCTAAATATACCCTTACTGTTTTTTGGGGACCGTTCTAAGATCAAATCTGCAAATATTCAGGAAAGAGCAAAAGAAGCCGCACTAGAAGATGCAAAAATAAGCTTAAAGCAGGAACAGTCTCAATTGGTCAATCGTCTTGCTGTGCAACAAAAAGCTCTGAACACCTATCAGGAAAATCAACTTAAGATGGCGGATGAGCTTTTGAAAACAGCTCAATTGAGCTATAAAGCGGGTGAGATAGACTTTTTTAGATACGTTCAAAGCTTAGAACAAGCTCAGCGCATTCAACTCGATTATCTCACAAAACTTCGTGACTATAATCAAACCATTATTGACTTAAACTACTTTTTATTAAACTAAACTTATGAAACGATATACATATATTAGTCTTATCATCTTCAACTTATTCCTCTTGTCTTGTGGTAAGAGTGAATCTACTGCTACTGATGAGAAAGAGATCCATAACGATTCAATTATAGACATCACTCAGGAGCAATTTGAAACCGCTGGACTTCAGTTAGGCCGACTTCAAAAAGCTAGTTTTGGGGATCAATTTCAAGTGACGGGCATGGTAGATGTTCCTCCAGAAAATCGATCTACTGTCACTTCCTACTTCGATGGCTACGTCTCTGAGACGCGACTCTTGATTGGCGATGAAGTCAAAAAAGGCGACCTTTTGGTCAAACTTAAACACCCTGACTATTTGAAGACTCAACAGATGTATATGGAGAGTCTAAGTAACTATGAGTTTCTGTCTTCAGAATTTGAACGTAAAAGAAATTTATATGAGGACAAGGTCATCTCTCAAAAGGTCTTCCAATCGACCAAAAACGATTTTCTTCAGGCCCAGGCTAAAGTTAAATCTGCAGAAGAACAGCTTAAATTGATGAACCTCAACCCCAGTCAGGTAGCTAAAGGAAATTTAACCTCAGAACTTTCCATCTACTCTCCTATCAACGGTAAGGTTTCTAAATTGAATGTGTCTCAGGGTAAATTTTTGGCCCAGTCTGAGATGATCATGGAAATTCTTGATGTAGATCATATTCACCTGGAGCTCAATGTCTTTGAAAAGGACGTTTTAAAAATAAAAAAGGGAGATTCCTTAACTTTCAAAATCCCGGAACTATCAGACCAAAGTTACAAAGCTTATGTAAAGCTCATTGGTGCTGAAGTAAATGAGAACAGAAGTGTGCGTGTTCATGCCCATCCCTTAGAAGAAGATGTCAACTTTTCTGTGGGCATGTTTGTGAATGCTATTTTTGAGTCAGATTCACAAGAAAAATTAGCTTTACCAGAAACCGCTTTTACAGAAATAGATGGTAGAACCTTTTTACTTCAACTCGACTCAAAAACAGAAAACTTATATCATTTCAAAAAGGTAGAAGTAAAAACCGATACCCCACAAAATGATATGAAACCAATATCAAATCCAGAGCAAGTGGATAAGGAAGCTCAATTCTTGACCCGAGGTGTATTTGATATCATAACTACTTCAGGTGTAGAATAGGACTTAAAATTATGAATAAAGGAGATTTTACACTTTTGATTGCAGAAGATCAAATAGACATCGCAAAATTTTTAAAAAAAGGCCTTTCTGAAGAAGGTTATCAGTGCCTGGTAGTCAAAAATGGGGAAGATGTTTTAAAACTTGTCAAACTACATTCAATTCATCTAATTTTATTGGATTGGATGATGCCTAAACTTAAAGGCATCGACGTATGTAAACAGTTGAGAAATGAACACATCTCTACTCCCATCATTTTTTTAACCGCGAAAGACACTGTAGAAGATACAATTGAGGGCCTTAAAAGTGGAGCCAACGACTACATCAAAAAGCCTTTTAACTTTGAGGAGCTTTTGGCTAGAATCGAAACCCAATTGCGCACGTATTATAAAATTGATGAAATCTTGACGCTTGGAGATTTGTCTATAAGTATGAGTAAGCGACAAGTTTCAAAATCAGATAAACCAGTAGCTTTAACCGATAAAGAATTTAAATTTTTAGCCTATTTGATTCGACATAAAGGGGAAGTCTGTAGTCGACAATCAATAATTGAAGAAGTATGGGATATTCATTTCGATTACGATTCTAGTGTATTGGATGTCTATATGAATGCTATACGAAAAAAAATAGGGCTTAAAAAGAATGAACTTATAACAACCGTACGTGGTGTAGGATTTATAGCTGATGATCAATAAATTATCCATTAAAAATAGGATTGCCTTATATTCTGTTCTCGGTATTGCTAGCTTATCTATCCTCGTTTTTATTGCTATTTATGTTACAGTTAAAAATACAGTGTACAGTGAGATAGACAGCGCTTTAAAATTTGAAGCAAAAAAGCATTCGAATGAAGTTATGTTTACTAAGGACAGTGTTTACTTTGCCTATAAAGACGAGTGGCTGGAGCGAGAACATATGGAAATTGAGGTATATCCTTTGTTTGTTGAGCTTTTTGATCGTCAGGGAACTAGCTTAGATAAATCTCCCAATCTGTTGAATAAAAGTCTTCGTGTAGATACCGAACATAAAGATACATTTATTCAAAACCTAAGTATAGAAAATAAAAACGTAAGGCAAATTCAGGCGCCTTTAAACCATCAGAACAAGACCAAGGGCTATGTTGCAATAGCAGTTCCTTTAAGAGATGCAGAGCTGGTGATCCAAACACTTTTGGATACACTCTTACTTATTTACCCCATTCTATTGGTAATCACTTTTTTTACCTCCAGGTTAATTTCTCGCATTACTATTAGACCAATAACCCGAATCGCTAAAACCGTAAGTGAAATTAACACCAATAACCTCAACCAACGTGTTCCTGAAGCAAGGAATGGAGATGAGCTTGAAGTGCTTACAAAATCAATAAATGATTTTCTAAATCGAATTGATGCCTCTGTAAAACGCGAAAAACAATTTACAGCAGATGCTTCTCACCAGCTTAGAACACCGCTTGCAATCCTCAAAGGAAACCTTGAAGTTCTAATTAGAAAACAAAGAAAGCCAAACGAATACATCGAAGACATTAAAAGTAATATTTATAAAATTGACGAGATGTCTGATGCTGTGGACAAGCTATTGGTCTTAGCCCAACTAAACAGTAATACCACAGAGCATTTTGAAACTGAAGAACTCAATATTTATGATGAAATTGAACGCATTTTAAATCACTACAAGAAAGATATTTTAGGTAAACAACTCACTCTAGGTTTTACTATTCCTAATCCACTTTTGGTTAAAAGTGATAAAACTTACCTCGGGTTAATTCTAGATAACTTGGTTTCTAATGCCATAAAATATGCTGAACAAAACACCAAAGTCACCTTTTCTGTAGATTCTTCTGCAACTTATGTGAACCTTTCTATCTGTAATAAAGGTCCTAAAATTCCTGAAAATGAACTCCAATTGATTTTTAATCCTTTTTTCCGAAACCAAGAACAGGAAAGTTCTGAAAAGGGCTACGGACTCGGTCTTGCAATTGTAGCCAAAGCTATAGACCTATTAAATATGAAACTGAAAGTCACTTCAGAAGAATACACCTGCTTTAGTCTTAACATCCCAAAGAAATTGGAAACTTAAGATTCGCTTAAGATCCGTTTCAGATTATAAATTAGGCTCTATTTCGACGTTATTTTGTAATAAAATACAGCGTCACAATGAAATTAATTTTTATAGGCATTAGCCTTCTCATAAGCCTAAATTGCTTTGCTCAAGAATGGACTTACGATTTGAAGGAGGCCAAAATTCTTGCCTCACAACAACAAAAGAACATTTTATTAGTCTTTTCAGGATCAGACTGGTGCGCTCCATGCATTAAACTGGATCGCCAAATCTGGCAAAGCGAAAGCTTTAAAACCCATGCCAAAAAGAATCTGATTTTGGTAAGAGCTGATTTCCCAAAGCGTAAAAACAATCAACTTCCTAAAGCACTTCAAGATAAAAATAATGCCTTGGCAGAGCGCTACAATAGCAACGGCTACTTCCCTCTCGTTTTATTACTCGACAGTAAAGGAGAGGTGCTCAACCAATTAGGGTACAAAAATATTTCACCAGAAGATTATATCACTACCCTATATGAAAAGTAGATTTTTCTTTATCATAGGACTGCTTTGCTTCACAACCCAAGCTCAGGGTATTTACAAAAGAGAATTGGGCTTGATGGGAAGCAAATTCGATATTACTGTTGTTGCAAACTCTCAGCAGGAAGCTAATGATTATATAGATTTGGCTGTTAACGAAATCCAGCGGATTGTAAATTTGATTTCTTCCTGGAAACCTAGTTCTCAAACTTCTGAAATAAATCGCCAAGCTGGGAAGAAGGCAGTGAAAGTTAATGACGAACTCTTTCAGTTGATCAAAAGATCGGTAAGCATTTCCAAAATAACCGATGGTGCTTTCGACATCAGTTTTGCAGCCATAGATAAAATTTGGAATTTCAACGGAGAAGAATCTGAGATGCCAGAGCCAGACTTGATCTACTCTTCTGTAAAAGCAATTGGTTTTCGCCACATAGAGCTAGATGAAAAAGATTCAACAGTGTTTTTACTTCAAAAAGGAATGAAGATTGGTTTCGGTGCTATTGGCAAAGGCTATGCTGCAGACAAAGCTAAGCAACTATTGATAAAAGAAGGAGTCACTGCTGGAATAATTAATGCCTCTGGCGACATGAATACATGGGGAACACAGCCTAATGGAAAAGCTTGGAAAGTTGCTATCACCAACCCAATAGATCAATCAAAAAACTATGGTCTCTTTGAGTTGCAAGATAATGCAGTGGTGACTTCCGGAAATTATGAAAAATTCCTGATCATCGGGGGAGAACGGTATGCACATATCATCGACCCACGAACAGGAATGCCCACCAAAGGTATTTTGAGTGTTACTGTATTTGCACCAAAAGCTGAATTAGCCGATGCCTTGGCAACCTCTGTCTTTGTGATGGGGGTTGATGTAGGCCTTAATTTAATAAATCAACTACCAGAGGTAGAGGCTATCATCGTAAAGGATGATGGTAGCCTTGCGACTTCAACCCACCTAAATATAACTTCAAAATGATTAAGAATCTCACCAAACTAACATTGATAAGC
This sequence comes from uncultured Mesohalobacter sp., assembly GCA_964577705.1. Lineage (GTDB taxonomy): Bacteria > Bacteroidota > Bacteroidia > Flavobacteriales > Flavobacteriaceae > Psychroflexus. The sequence goes on along the minus strand of CAZOAD010000011.1, from coordinate 9,864 downwards.
CTATTCTTTACCTCCTGCGTCGCGGTAAAAGAGTATGAAAAAATCAATATTAATGATCCTGATATGAAGCTCTCTGAACGGGATTTAGATAAATATAAATCGACATTTCAGTCTTACCGCGAAGCAGCGGTAGGAGCCAATGGAGGCAAAACCGGAGGCGGCTGTGGCTGTAATTAATATGCACATGAAAACATCCATAGGTTTTTATGCTTTCTTAATGCTACTTATATCGTTGAGCAGTATAGCACAAGAGAAATCTACCGAATACAAGAAACGGGTTCTAGAATCTACTGAGGTAAACCTCTTGTCGAGTTATTACTCGCAGGACGGTGAAAATGCAGCAGTGACTGGAGGTAGAGGAACAGAAGAGCTTACCGACTTTGCCCCTTCAATTACGGTATCTATTCCCTTAAATGACGATGATGTATTGACTGTTGATGCAACGGTATCTGCATATACTTCTGCCTCTTCCAGCAATATTGATCCCTTTGATGGTGACCAGCCAGCAGATCCTTTTGTTGCATCATCGGGGGCCTCCAGACAAGACACCTGGTTTGGCCTCACCGCTAATTATGCCCACTCCTCTGATGACCGTAATACTATTATTGCCGGAAACCTGTCCTTCGCTAACGAATATGATTACAGCTCAATTGGCTTTGGGGGAAGTTTTACAAAATTATTCAATCAAAAAAATACTGAGTTGCAGATTAACCTTAATGCTTTCATTGATAAATGGAGACCGCAATATCCAATTGAATTTAGGGAAGGTTTTAATATCACCGACTATGACTTTACTGGTGAGAGAATTTACTCTCCTGGGTTTACTCGATTTCAGGATGAAAGTAGAAGTTCTTATAGTTTAGGACTAAGCCTTTCTCAAATACTCTCCAAATCTGTTCAGACTGCTTTTATGGGAGATGTCATAATTCAAAACGGTCTGCTTTCCACGCCGCATCAGCGCGTCTATTTTAGTGATTTTGAAAACACTGTGATCGAAAATTTTGAACTGGGAAATGATATTGAACGCTTACCGGGTACGCGTACCAAGTTTGCGATAGGTAACCGAACCAACTTTTATATAAATCAAAGTTTTGTCCTGAGAACTTACTACCGCTTTTATACAGACGATTGGGATATAAACTCACACACTTTTAAAATTGAGCTTCCTGTAAAACTAGGAATGAATTTTACATTTTATCCCATGTACCGCTTTTACACTCAGACTGCAGCCAAAGATTTTGGGGAATACAATACCATTTTGTCTACCCAGGAATTTTACACTTCAGACTATGATTTGGCTGAATATGATGCGCATCAGTTTGGTATAGGTTTTAAATATTATGACCCTTTAACTAAATTTAAAATAAGTAATTTTGGACTTAAGAGTATTAATTTAGAATACAATCATTACAATCGAACAGTACAGAATTTTACGGCTCATATAACCTCTATCAGTTTTAATTTTGTAGCTGATTAATCAAGTTAGTCGTAAATTTGATATTTAATTTTTTTTTAAAATGAAAGTTTTAATTACAGGTATTGCTGGCTTTATAGGATCACATATGGCCGAGTATCTTTATGAGAAAGGTTATGAAGTTGAGGGTATCGATAATTTCAGTACCTACTACTCAGTGAAGCTAAAAAGAATCAATGCCGAACAACTCATAAAAAAAGGAATCTCAATATTAGAAGGTGATTTAAGAGACAATTCAGTCTATAAAAACCTTGCAAATGACTATCATTTTATCATTCATTTTGCTGGACAACCTGGGATATCTTCTACAAGTAGCTTTGATAGCTACCTAAGCAATAATCTAATCGCCACTCAAAAACTTGTAGAGTTCACCAAAACACAAACGCAATTACATCAATTTATCAATATTTCAACCTCATCGGTTTATGGAACTTTTGCAACTAAGAGTGAAACCGCAATTCCACAACCTACCTCCTACTATGGTGTCACCAAACTAGCCGCAGAACAGCTCGTACTTGCTGAAGCAAGAAAAGGAACTATAAAAGCCTGTTCTCTTAGGTTGTACTCGGTTTATGGCCCCAGAGAGCGCCCCGACAAATTATATACTAAACTCATAAAAGCAGGCCTCAATCATGAAAAGTTTCCCCTTTTTGAGGGAAGTAAAACTCACAAAAGAAGTTTTACTTATGTGGGAGATATTGTGAAAGGTATTTATCAAGGCTTGAAAAATTATAAAAAAACCAATCTTGAGATCATCAATATCGGGCATTATAGGCAAGAAACTACCGAGCAAGGTATTTTATGTGTAGAAAAGTTATTAAAAACACATATTTCTATAGACCTGAAACCGGCAAGAGAATCTGATCAAAAGGAAACCGTTGCAGATATTGGTAAAGCAAAACATCTTTTGAGCTATAGCCCAAAAATTAATTTAGAAGAAGGAATACAACACCAGATCAATTGGTACAAAACAACAATAGAACACCATGGAGACTTTTAGTTTAACCATTATCGTCCCTGTATATAACGAAGCTGAAAATTTACCCAGAGTTGCTCAGGAGTTTAGCTCTTATTTTAAAAGCACACATCACCAAATGAAGTTGTTGTTTATAAACGACGGTTCTAAAGATAGTAGTTTGGAAATCATGAAAAATCTGTGTAAAGACAACCCAAACTTTGAATATCTAAACCTGAGACAAAATTCTGGCTTAAGTGCAGCAATTAAAGCTGGATTTGATCACGTCACGACAGAATTGACTGGCTATATTGATGCAGACTTACAAACTCATCCAGAAGACTTTGATCTTCTTTTGGAATATGCGCAAGAATTTGACTTGGTGACAGGGAACCGATCCAAAAACAGAAAAGACAGCTGGATCAAAAATCTAAGCTCTACGGTTGCCAACTCTATACGTCGTCTTTTCACAAAAGACGGGATGGATGATACAGGTTGCCCTTTAAAAATTATCAAGACGAGTTATGCTCAAAAAATACCGATGTTCAAAGGATTACATCGGTTTTTACCTGCTATGATTTTACTTCAAAAAGGAAAGATAAAACAGGTAGATGTAAGGCATTTTCCAAGAATTGCAGGAACTGCAAATTTCGGCCTCTTCAATCGGCTAACTGGTCCTTTATTGGATTGCTTTGCTTACCTCTGGATGAAGAAGAAATACATCAATTATGAGATAGAATCCAAGTCATGCTAAGTTCACCCTTTATTGTTTATACCATTGGGTTTATTGCACAACTGCTGTTTTCAAGTCGAACTTTTTATCAATGGTTGAGTTCCGAAAAGCAAAAAAAAGTTATTGCCCCTCGGTTTTTTTGGCAAATCAGTTTAATGGCCTCTTTTCTACTATTTGTTTATGGCTACTTGAGAAATGACTTCTCGATTATGCTCGGTCAAAGCCTGACCTATTTTATCTATATTCGAAATATACAACTTGAAAATCATTGGCATAAATTCCCCTTAGTGACTAGAGTTTTCCTGTCAATTTTTCCAATAGCTGTTGTGGTATACTACTACAACAATAATACCTTCGACATCAAAAACCTGCTGATAGATACCGGTTTTTCAAACCAGTTATTATGGCTAGGTATCATAAGTCAGCTGCTTTTTACCTTTCGTTTTGTCTACCAATGGCTGTATTCTGAACGCCAAAAATTATCACAATTACCCCAAGGATTTTGGGTTTTAAGCCTGGTAGGCTCACTGCTTATTTTAATCTATGGAATTTTAAGAAAAGATCCTGTTTTAATCCTGGGACATGCTTTTGGGATCGTCATCTATAGTAGAAACATTTACTTAATAAAACAAGAGCATGCTTAAATTGGTTTATAAACATCCCGTGGTTACACTTATCTCCGTATCTGTCCTTATCTTCTTTTTCAATTTAGTAGAATTACCCGTAAGCATCATGGAAGCCAGGAACTTTAATGTAGCCAGGGAAATGCTTACTGAAAATAATTGGTTTTTAACTACTATGAACGGGATCCCTCGGTATGAAAAGCCACCTTTCCCTGCTTGGTTTACTACCTTTTTTAGTCAATTCAATATTAAATCTGTTTTTTTATATCGACTGCCCACGAGTATCGTTGCTACATTAGGTGTTATTTTTAGCTACTACCTCTTTAAAAGTTTGGCTCAAACTAAAAAAGTAGCTCTTATCGCTTCGCTGGTTCTTGCTACATCCTTTTACTATGTTGCCATTCGATTTGAAGCACCTTCCGATACGTATACTCATGCTTTTATGATAGGGGGTTTGCTATTTTTTATAAAAGCCATCCAATCTTCTGGCAAGACAATCATTTACAGTATACTTTCCGTTTTAGGTTTTGGAATTTCAGTATTATCCAAAGGCCCCGTTAGCCTATATGCCGTTTTTCTTCCATTTATGATAGCCTATTTTATAAGTCAGTCAACTTCAAAAAAGTCCATTATAACAAGCCTTTCGGTTTTAATAATAGGAGTTGCACTTGGTGCGACTTGGTATGTTTATGTGCGCGTTGCAGATCCAAATGTATTTTTAGAAATTGCTGATAAAGAGACTTCAAATTGGTCGAGTTATAATGTTAGACCCTTTTATTACTACTGGAGTTTTTTTATACAATCCGGAATTTGGACCATACCCGCCTTTATTAGTTTAGCTTATCCTTATTTTAAATCTAAAGTAGCCAACAAAAAACTCTATACATTCAGCTGGCTTTGGACTGTTCTTGCAGTTGTATTATTGTCGGTAATTCCAGAAAAGAAATCTCGCTATTTAGTTCCCGTCTTGATTCCATTAACCTTAAATATAGCTCAAGTTTTACTCTACCAGTTTAGAACTAAAAAGTTGGATAAAGTGAGTAAAATTGCTATGAAATTCCATTATATCTTAATCTTCTGTATAGGAGTTTCAGTAGTTGCAATCCCTTTATTTGTTGAAGTGAGAACAACTTCATTTTGGGTATGGTATTATGCTTTGGTGATCTTTATGTTTACTGTTTCTGCGCTTATCTTTTTTAATTTTAATCCAATGAAAAGCAAAGTGCTTTTCATGTCAAATATCCTGTTAATAGTAGTAGTGACGTGTTTGGGAATGAAGGGGATTGAATTTCTAAAACAGAATGAAAACTATAGAACCTTAGCATCTGAAGAACTTCAAACTAAATATCTTTATTATTATGAGACCATTCAGCCTGAAGTCATTTGGGGTTCCAATAGAATTTCAAAACCATTGGATGTCTCTAAAACCTATAATACTCAACAAAACATCCAAGTGATTGTAGAAAGTGGCTATGTTGAAGACTTCTTAAAAGAAATACCTTCCGACTATAGCATCTTATCAGTTAAAGCTTTTGATAGAAATTACTTCAAAGGCACTGATAGCCGAAGGCATGATGGACGAAAAGCCTTTTATCTATACACCTTAAGACAAGAGCGTTAGCGTAAAATAGTCTCTTTACGATCTGGTCCTACCGAAACAATTTTGATAGGCACATGGAGTTCATCTTCAATAAACTTGATGTAGTCTTTTAGGGTTTGAGGTAAAGTCTCAAAACTGTTATGCTTAGTAATATCTTCCTTCCATCCTTTGAACTCCTTGTAGACCGGCTCTAAGTTTTCAGGCTCAATATTGTAAGGTAAATGTTGAATTTCTTTTCCTTTATACTTATAAGACGTACATACTTTTAAGGTTTTGAAACCACTTAAAACGTCAGATTTCATCATCATCAATTCTGTAACTCCATTGACTTGAACCGCGTATTTTAAAGCTACCAGATCTAACCAGCCACAGCGTCTTGGTCTGCCTGTCGTTGCACCAAATTCATTGCCCACTTTGGCCATTCTGGCGCCATCTTCATCAAACAATTCAGTTGGGAATGGACCACTACCTACTCGGGTGGTGTAAGCTTTAAAAATCCCAAATACGTTTTCGATTTTGTTCGGAGCAATCCCTAAACCAGTACAAGCTCCCGCTGCTGTTGTGTTGGAAGAGGTCACAAAAGGGTAAGTTCCAAAATCAATATCCAATAAGGATCCTTGAGCACCTTCAGCTAAAATCGTTTGATTTTTAACTTGAGCTTGGTGAAGATATTCTTCAGAATCAATAAAGGTTAAAGATTTGATAGACTCAACTGCTTCAAAAAACTCATGTTCAAGTTCTTTCAAGTTATATTGGACATCTACATTATAAAACTCAATTAAGTCTTGATGTTTATTAGCGAGTTGTCTGTATTTTTCTTTCCAGTTCTCCAATTCAAGATCTCCAATTCTCAAACCATTTCTTCCGGTTTTGTCCATATAGGTCGGACCAATTCCTTTTAAAGTCGAACCAATCTTAGCTTTACCTTTAGAAGTTTCAGAAGCTGCATCTAGCAACCTATGAGTTGGCAATATAATGTGCGCTTTTCTGGAAATTAATAAGCTCTCTTTGAAATTGAGATTAAATTTAGCCAGTGCATTCAATTCCTTTTGGAAAATAACGGGATCTATCACCACACCGTTACCAACTACATTGATAGCTTCTTTGTGAAATATCCCTGATGGAATGGTGTGCAAAACATGCTTAATGCCGTCAAATTCCAAAGTATGACCAGCATTGGGCCCGCCTTGAAATCTCGCAATGATGTTATAATTTTTGGTGAGATAATCCACAATTTTTCCTTTGCCTTCATCTCCCCACTGGAGTCCAAGTAGTAAGTCTACTGCCATGTTTTAGTTTGTCTTTGGTTGATTTTTTGTTCCGTAGAAATATAAGGAGTGGCGATCGATAGATATATCGAACACCTCTTCTATTGTTTTTTTAATGGATTCAATACGCGGATCACAGAATTCTATAACTTCACCAGTATCTGTTAATATGACGTGATCGTGTTGTTTGTCGAAGTAGGATTTTTCATACTGAGCTTGATTTTTACCAAACTGATGCTTTCTTACCAGGCCACAATCCAAAAGTAAATCTATAGTATTGTATAACGTGGCTCTACTTACTCTGTAATTTTTCGTCTTCATTTTGATGTACAACGACTCGATGTCGAAGTGATCATCACTTTCATAAATTTCTTGAAGTATAGCGTAGCGTTCTGGAGTTTTACGATGACCGTTGTTCTCCAAAAACTTGGTGAATACATTTTTTACAACAGCTAAATCGTTTTTTAAGTTGTCTTTATTTACCATAGATACAAAAATATGCTTTTATTCACGCCTAACCTTATCGATGCCATCGATTTTTTTCAATCTTTCCATAAGGGTAGTCAATATGGATATATTTTTGACTTTGACCACCAGTTTTCCTTCAAAAACACCATCATTACTTGAAAAGGCTATGCTTAAAATATTGACATGAAGATTTTTTGAAATTTCATTGGTAATCACACTTACCAAGCCCAGATCATCAATACCCGTTAATCTTATAGTGGCGCTAAACTCTTCTTGTGAAGAATCAATCCACTTCGCTTTTAAAATTCTATAAGCATAATTACTTTGGAGTTGAATAGCATTCGGACAATTCTTTTTGTGAACCTTGATTCCTTCTTTGATGGTGGTGAATCCAAAGACATCGTCTCCAGGAATAGGATTGCAACAGGCTGCCAGTTTATAATCCAATTTTTGCTCGTCATCACCAAACACAAGTTGATCGTAGTTACTTGTAACATCGTCCTCCTCTTGAGATTGATCTTTTGCAGGAGAACGCCTGATTTTGTTTTTGAAAAAAGACACCAAAGCATTGCTCCTTGAAGAAGCGTAGTCTTTAATTTGCTTATTGTCGATAGTTCCAACTCCCACCCTATAAAACAGATCTAAACTTGTTTTAAGTTTGAAAAAAATAACCATCTCATTCACCGTTCTTTCATTCAAACTAATGCGCTGTGACTTTAATTTTCGCCTTAAAATCTCTTTACCTTCAGCGGCAATCAGTTTGCGCTTTTCTCTTAAGGCTGATTTAATTTTGGTTCGAGCTCTTGCGGTTGTTGCATAATCGAGCCAGTTCTTGGTTGGCTTAGCCGTAGATGAAGTGATTATTTCTACCTGATCACCACTTTTTAACACCCGACTTAAGGCTACAATTTTACCATTTACTTTGGCACCACGAGTTTGATAACCGATATCGGTATGTATGGCAAAAGCAAAATCCAAAACTGTCGCTCCTTTAGGTAGCGACTTTAAATCTCCCTGCGGTGTAAACACAAAAATTTCTTTGGAATACAGATTCAGTTTGAATTGCTCTACAAAATCTACCGCGTTCATTTCATTATTTTCAAGAGCTTCTTGTAACCTGTTAAGCCATAAATCCAGACCCTGATCGTCTTGCGCTTCGTCCTTATGCTTGTATTTGTAGTGGGCAGCATATCCCTTTTCAGCAATTTCATTCATCCGTTCACTTCGGATTTGCACCTCTACCCACTTTCCTTTCGGTCCCATCACAGTAATGTGAAGAGCCTCATATCCCGTAGTTTTGGGCGAAGAAATCCAATCCCTTAGCCGAGTTGGATTGGGCCTGAAATGATCGGTAACTATGGAATAAATCTTCCAGGCTAAGAACTTTTCAGTCTCAGGCTTTGAAGCGTATATGATTCTTAAAGCGAACTTATCGTAGATTTCATCAAATGAAATGTTCTGATTTAAAATTTTCTTCCTTATTGAATAAATAGATTTTGGCCGACCTTTTATTTCAAATTCGATGTCCTCCTTATCTAAAGCATCAGAGATTATTTTTGAAAAATCTTCGATGTATTGATCTTGTTCCTCCTTACTTTCTTTTATCTTATCGAGAATATCATTATAAACTTCTGGTTCGGTATACTTTAAACTAAGGTCTTCGAGTTCAGTTTTGATATTGTAGAGACCTATTCTATGCGCTAGAGGAGCATAAATGTAAAGCGTTTCACTTGCGATTTTGACCTGCTTATCCGGACGCATCGCATCCATAGTCTGCATATTATGAAGTCGGTCTGCTATTTTGATAATGATGACACGAATGTCGTCATTGAGCGTGAGCAACATCTTTCTGAAGTTTTCTGCCTGCATGGAGATATCTCCATCTTTCTTCAGACTAGAGATTTTGGTAAGTCCGTCTACAATTCTAGCCACAACTTCACCAAACATGCGTTCGATGTCTGATAGGGTATAACGAGTATCCTCCACCACATCGTGTAATAAGGCAGAAACGATGGATGTAGCATCAAGACCTATTTCATAAGCCACAATTTTAGCGACAGCAATAGGATGAAAAATATAAGCTTCTCCAGATTTTCGCCTTTGGTCTTTATGTGCTTCTACAGCGGTTTCAAAAGCTTTACGAATCAACTTTTTATCTTTTCCGCTCAACGTCCTGTAGCTAATGCGCAAAAGCTCCTTGTACTCTTTGGTGATCTCCTTATTTTCTTGCTCTAGATAAGCATCTGTAATCTCCATAGTCCTGTTCTCAAATTAAGTTGAAATTACAAATTATTTTCTAAATTTTTAATCCTTTGTGATAAAGGTGGATGTGAAAAGTGAAAAAATACATAAGCTGAATGTGGTGTAAGATTGCTTAAACTTTTCCTGGTCAATTTTTTTAAGGCTGAAATTAAATGTTCAGCAGTATAGGTCGACTTCGCAAAATTATCTGCCTGAAATTCAAATTTTCGTGATAACATATTGGTAAGAATCCCAGTGATAAGGGATATAGGTGCATATAGAAAGCTGAAGGCCACTAGTCCTAAATGAAAACTTGGCTCTTCAACACCTAAGGCTAGAGCTAACAAAGGTTCGCTGACAAATAATGATAATAACCAGAGGGTAAAACCTACAGTCACCAATGAAACAATAAGATTGACAATAACATGCTTTCTCTTATAATGTCCAACTTCATGAGCCAAAACAGCGACAATTTCTTCATCTTCCAGGTCGTTTATTAATG
>CAZOAD010000010.1:48831-56034 GCA_964577705.1 uncultured Mesohalobacter sp. | reverse complement strand
CCTTTTCCAGATCTCTGGGGTCTGTGATTTTTCCCATAAGCGCAGAAGCTGCAGCTGTTTCTGGACTACACAAATACACCTGATCGTCTTTAGTTCCACTACGGTCTGGGAAATTACGTGGCATGGTTCTTAAACTTATGGTACCGCTAGCCGGCGCTTGTCCCATACCAATGCAACCCATACAACCCGACTGATGAAATCTTGCTCCAGATTTTATCAGGTTTCCAAAGGTTTTATTATCAATCATATTTTGCATAATTTGTCTTGAAGTCGGGTTAATATCAAAACTGACTTCCGGACTTACGGTTTTGTCTTTTACGATAGCACTGGCAACCCAAAAATCGCGTAATCCAGGATTGGCAGAAGATCCAATTACCACCTGACTTATCTCTTTACCGGCTACTTCAGAAACAGGCACCACATTTCCTGGACTTGTAGGTAAGGCAATAAGCGGTACCAAGTCATCCAATATGATTTCTTCATGGAAATCATAATCAGAACCTTCATCGGCTAATAATTCTATCCAATCCTCTTCTCTATTCTGAGATTTTAAAAAACGTTTCGTCTCTTCATCACTAGGAAATACTGAGGTGGTAGCTCCCAATTCTGCCCCCATATTGGCGATGACATGGCGATCCATAGCACTCAATTCTTTGAGACCGTCTCCATAATATTCAATAATTTTTCCAACTCCTCCTTTCACGTCATGCCTTCTCAGCATCTCCAAGACCACGTCTTTGGCACTCACCCAGTCTGGTAATTTGCCGGTGAGTTTCACGCCCATTACTTTTGGCATTTTTACAAAATACGGCTGTCCGGCAATAGCAGCAGCCACATCCAAACCACCTGTTCCTATCGCCAACATGCCAAGTGAACCTGCGGCACAGGTATGCGAATCTGATCCTACCAGAGTTTTTCCAGGCTTTCCAAAGCGTTCCATATGGACAGGATGGCTCACGCCATTTCCGGGCCTGCTAAACCAAAGGCCAAACCTCTGAGCTGCGGATTTTAAAAATTTATGATCATCTGCATTTTTGTAATCTGTTTGAAGCAGGTTATGGTCTACATACTGAACTGCCACTTCGGTTTTTGCTCTATCCAATCCCATAGCTTCCAACTCTAGTTGCACCAGAGTTCCTGTAGCATCTTGAAGCAAAGCCTGGTCTATTTTTATTCCAATTTCCTGGCCTGGTTTTAACTCTCCTTCAATCAGGTGAGATTCAATTAGTTTTTGAGTTACATTCTTTGCCATAGCTTTATATTTTTATTTTACTATAAAATATTAATAATAAAACAATTCAAAATTAAATTAACAAAGATTAAACTCTTCACTTCCTTTTGGTGACAATGCTTCAAATCCATTACTTTTGAAAAAAAATGTTTATGATCATTCACAATTTAAGTCAAACTCACTCCATACTCCATCACTTTTTACATCAAATTCGAGATAAAACCATTCAAGGTGACCGGATGAAATTCCGACGAAATATTGAACGTATTGGTGAGGTGCTGTGTTATGAAATGAGTAAATCTCTAAACTTTAAATCTGAAACCTTTGAAACTCCTCTAAGTGGTTCAAGCTATCAAAAAGTAAAGGATGATTTGGTGGTGTGTTCAATTTTAAGAGCTGGAGTTCCTCTGCACAACGGTGTGCTCAACTATTTTGATGAAGCTGATAGTGCTTTTGTATCTGCCTACAGAAAAGAAGCAGAACATTCTGCTGATGAGAAAGATTTTGAGATTATCGTGGAATACCTCTCATCACCCAGTCTTGAGGGAAAAACTCTAGTCTTGGCAGATCCAATGCTGGCTACCGGATTATCTATGCTGAATGTACTGAAAGCTTTAGAAAAATTGGGAAAACCAAAAGCTATCCACATTCTATCCATCATAGGAGCTCAACCTGGTGTGGACTTAATCGACGATTACTTACCAGAAGAGGCTCACCTTTGGATTGCTGCCATAGATGAAAAATTAAATGAGAAGGGCTATATTATTCCTGGTCTTGGAGATGCAGGTGATCTTGCTTTTGGTGAAAAATTGTGATTATTCTTAAAAAATATATACATTTATCTCAAAACTAACCATTTATGACTAAAATTGCTATTATTTCAGTTTTATTTGCTGTTTTGATGACAGCCTGTGTTTCCAAGAAGAAATACAACCAAGTTGAAAACCAAAAAACAGCTTTACAGCAAGAAATTTCAGATTTAAAGTCCGAAAGTGAAAACTGTAATGAAAATTATGCTGAACTGGAAAACGAGGTTCTCTCCTACAAACAAAAGATAGCTCAGTTGCAAGGGGATTCTGAAAATAAAATCAGTCTTACTGAAACAGGTCAAGTAGTTTCTGAAAGCACCAAGGCCAACGTTAGAAAAGTGTTTGCAAAAATGCCGGCAGAACAAAGGTCTAAAGCCAAAACTCTTCAGGATTCAATCAATATGGCAGTAGGCTATAACATTAAGTCCAATTTGCTTACTCAGATGAAGGATGAAGATCGTGTAGCAGATGAAGCTATAGAAGTAAGTGTCGCAGAACCTATTGTGAGAATCACGCTTACCGACAAAGTCCTCTTTAAAAGCGGTAGCTACTGGGTAGACAAAAAGGCTTATAATTTATTGGCTCGCATTGCAGAAGTCATCAATTCAGAGCCGAATATGGACGTTAGAGTTGAGGGTCATGCGGATAATATGAAAATAGCTGAAGCATCTTATATTGTAGACAATTGGGATTTGAGCATTCGCAGAGCTGCTTCTGTAGTAAGAACCTTAGAAAATAAATTTCAGGTTGGAGGAGATCGCTTAATAGCTTCTGGACGTGCAGATTATTATCCTGTGGCCGATAATTCTACAAGTGAAGGAAGAGCAAAAAACAGAAGAACCACCATCTTGCTGCTCCCTAAGATCAATAGATATATGGAAATACTTGGAAAGTAAGGCTTGGAATTATATAAATCAAAAAAGCCTGCCTAGTGGACACTAAGCAGGCTTTTTCTTTGCAACAAACTTAACTAGTTGCTATAAACTTGTTCAAATAACCTGGTCATTTTTTCCCATGATTTTTCGCTAGCCTCTTTATCGTAAGCTAAAGGCAAATCGTATTTTTTAGCCAAACTGTCCGCATCTTTATTGGTAAAAGAATGCTTTACGCCTTCATAGGCAATGTATTCATAATCTGCATTGACGGCGTCTAATTGATCCTTGAATGCTTTTTCTTGTTCATCTGTAATCATCATGTCTTCTGCTCCGTTCTGGATCAGTAATTTAGCTTTCAAATCTTCGTTTGGCATTACGGGTAAGCCTAACCCACTGTGAAACACAGCAACAGCGTCTAGATTTACACCTGTATTTGCCATAGATAAAGCTACGCTTCCACCGAAACAAAAACCAATAGCAGATATTTTCTCTGGATCTACGTTTTTATCTGCTTTTAAAGTCTCCATAGCCGCCATAAACCGTTGTTTAGCGGTGTCAAAATTTTTCATCACACTGCTTGAAAATTCCATAGCTTCTTCCGGGTGCTTAGCTTGCTTACCTTGACCATACATGTCTACAGCTAAAGCTACATAGCCCATTTCTGCAAGTTCATCTGCTTTTTTTCTGGCAAAATCATCATGACCCCACCATTCATGAACGACAATGATGCCAGGTCTTTTACCTTCCAATTCGCTATTGTGAGCAATGTAGCCTTTCATTACAGTGGAATCCGATTCATAAGAAATCTCTTTCCCTATAACTTCAATAGAATTTTCTTGTATGATTTCAACTTCTTCTTCGTTTTGCTTCTCTTCTTTAGTTTCAGACTTACATGCTGTTAAAGCTATTGCTAAAACCATAAGGGCCCATTTGTAATTTTTCATGTGTATTGTTTTAAAGGTTTGTTATTGGTTTCGCTATCTAGCCGGATCCACATTTTATCTTCATTCAATTTGAAACTTCCTTTAAAATGAAAGTTGCATTCGTTTGGTGAAATGATAGATAAAAATATGCTTCCATTTTTCTTTTCGTACAAATGGTAAATTTCACCAACAATGGGTTCAAAACTAAATTCTGCACTATATATGAGGTTATTATACTCGTATTGAGCCATCAACTTTTCATATTTCGATTTGAGCTCTTCGTACTCTGTTTTGATTTGATGATTCACCTTGCTCACGTTAGAGTTTTTCCAACCGGTCAAATCTGTTGGCGTTATCTTGGGAGCACCAGAATTTGTGGCATAAGGCAATAAACCTGCTTCATACTTATCGGTGTCTTCGTTATAAACGACTTGATCTGGTTTTTTAGCTTTATCTCCCATAAAATTAATTAGATAAGGCGAAATTAAATTCAATTCTACCAACTATCCTCTTCGCTAAGGTTAAAATTCCTTTAAAAAAAGCAATTATTGGATGATAAAATTGGGTTTGGTGATCATAATCATACCTTTGTATCAAATTAAAATAGAAATCTAATTAATTAGAAATCAATAATTTAATATTATGAGCCAAGTTAAAGAAAAAGATACGGTAAAAGTACATTACACTGGAAAATTAGCTTCAACAGGACAAGTGTTTGACAGTTCTTTGGAAAGAGAACCTATAGAATTTACCCTTGGAGAAGGTACTATAATTCCAGGTTTTGAATCTGGTGTTCTCAATATGAAAGAATCTGAGAAAAAAACCATTGAAATACCTAAAGAAGAAGCTTACGGAGAAGTAAGAAAAGAACTTTTTCAACAAGTATCTAAAGATCAACTTCCAGAAGAAATCAAACCTGAAGTAGGAATGGGACTTGTTTCTCAAAATCCTGACGGTACTGAGCGTCAATTAAGAGTTGCAGAAGTCAATGATGACCACATCGTTGTTGATGCTAATCATCCACTAGCAGGACATGATTTATCTTTTGAATTAGAATTAGTTGAAATTAAAAGCTAATAACTATAATTCAATTAAATTATATAAAAAAAGCTACTCAATCGAGTAGCTTTTTTTATATAAACAATTTAAATAAATTTTAAACTTGTTCAGCACAGCTTAAGTATTTTTGCTTCCATGAAATTAACCTTACAACTTGCAGCCATTTATAACCTCATTTGGGGAGCTTGGGTCGTCCTCTTTCCCAACCACTTTTTTGAACTTGTAGGTATGGATCTCCCCTCCCAGCCTATGATATGGCAGGGTATGGGGATGGTTATCGGCGTCTATGGTTTAGGCTATTGGTGGGCCTCTGTAGACCCTTTGAGGCACTGGCCGATTGTGGCTGTTGGATTCCTAGGAAAAATCTTTGGGCCATTAGGTTTCGTCTTCAATTATTACGAAGGCAAAGTTCCATTTGAGTTTTTCTATACATTGATTACCAATGATTTTATTTGGTGGATTCCTTTTTTTCTGATTTTGAAAAAAGTACACCAAGACTATAACTGGAAACTAAAAGACTGATGAAACTGATTTTGGATCATCTACTGGATTTGAGACTGATTGTGGATTTTGGTCTGGTGGTTCTCATCTGGATGGTTCAGCTGATTGTCTATCCTGGTTTTACCTTTTACTCCGATAAGGACCTCTTAAAATGGCATAAATACTATACGCCGAGAATAACTGTTGTTGTAGCTCCACTGATGTTTATTCAAATGGGGGTTGCCATCTATTTGTCGTTATTTGAGTTTTCTGTTTCTAATTTGGTTTATTCATTACTTGTGCTTTCCACATGGGTAAGTACGTTTATTTATTTTGTACCCCTACATCAAAAAATTGAAACAAATCAAGACCTAAATTCATCGGCAAGGCGATTAACTAAAGGTAATTGGGTAAGGACATTTCAATGGACATTGGTCTTCGTTTACAGCCTATTTTTTATTTCTTCTTAATTATATAATAAAATACTGAATTTGACGTCATTATAAGGCAACAATACTTGACTTTGTAAGTTTTAAGTCGTATTATAGCAAGATTTCAGTTATTAACTATTATATAAAAATTATATATGAGACAGCTTAAAATTACCAAACAAGTCACCAATCGTGAATCTAAGTCTTTGGACAAATATCTGCAGGATATTAGTAAAGTAGACTTAATTACTGCTGAAGAGGAGGTGGAGTTAGCTCAGCGTATTCGTGAAGGCGATCAAGTGGCTTTGGAAAAATTAACTAATGCTAATTTAAGGTTTGTCGTCTCAGTTGCAAAACAATATCAAAATCAAGGTTTAAAACTTCCAGATTTAATTAATGAAGGAAATGTTGGCCTGGTTAAAGCAGCCAAGCGATTCGATGAAACCCGTGGTTTCAAATTTATATCTTACGCTGTATGGTGGATTAGACAATCTATTTTACAGGCACTTGCAGAGCAATCTAGAGTGGTAAGACTCCCGTTAAATAAAATTGGAGTTATCAATAAGATCAATAAAACGTTTTCTCACTTAGAGCAAGTCAACGAACGCCCACCTTCTGCTATTGAAATAGCAAAAGAATTGGATATGAGTGAATCTCAGGTAAAAGTGGCTCTAAAAAATTCTGGACGTCACCTCTCTATGGATGCACCTTTCAAAGAAGGTGAGAATGATTCCAATTTATACGATGTACTAAGTTCTGCAGAATCCCCTACTCCAGATGATCAATTGATGAGAGATTCTTTGAGTATCGAGATCAACAGAGCTTTAGAAACGCTTTCACAACGGGAAGCGGATGTGATTCGTCTGAATTACGGAATTGGCAATCAGCCAGCGATGACACTTCAGGAAATCGGTGATACTTTCGATTTAAGTAGAGAACGCGTTAGACAAATACGAGAGAAAGGCATTAGAAGATTGAAACATCAATCTAAAAATAAAATGCTTAAAAAGTATTTAGGTTAAATAATTAACCTGATATATATAAAAAAGCCATTCGAATTGAATGGCTTTTTTTGTGAATTTAATTTATTTTTTTGAAGGTTGTGAAGGCCTCACCTCTACCTTACTTGGCAATGTTCTTGGATTCATTTTGAATAAATCGACCACAAGTTCACCCAAATCTTCTGGCTGGATTTTCCAGGCATCACTCTCGTCGGGTGTATTTCCATTGAAGTGTGTTGCTACTGAACCTGGCATGATGGTAGAAACATTCACACCGTACTCTCTTAGGTCTAGCATGATCGCTTGAGTGAATCCTGTTACACCAAATTTACTGGCATTATAAGCAGAGCCTTTGGCAAAGAAATTGGTTCCAGCAAGACTTGAAATGCTTATA
>CAZOAD010000010.1:0-48821 GCA_964577705.1 uncultured Mesohalobacter sp. | reverse complement strand
GGTCTTCAATGCTGTAGTAATGGCCTAGACCCGCATTGGCAATGACGTAGTCTAATTGACCAAACTCCTTTAAAATCTTATCGACTGCATTCTGTTGGGAGGACATTTGTCTCACATCCGCTTCTATACCAATGGCTTTTGCATTTGAGTTTGAACTTGTAAGCAATGCAACAGCTTCATCAGCAGAAGATTGAGAACGGCTTGTAATGGCTACATTCACGCCCTGCTTCATCAAAGCATCTGCTATTCCAAACCCAATACCTTTACTTCCTCCAGTAATATATGCTACTTTATTTTTCATTTTATTTATAATTTTTAATTTGATTTAAAGTTACAGTCTAGACCCTAAGTCAATCTTCATTTTAAATAGTTTTAACGTAGACGATTCTATATTTAAAAGTATTTTTGAATCAAATTTTCAGGTATGCCAAAATCTAAATCTAAGAAAAGAACATTCAGCAAGTTGGTTAGGGTTTCATTTATCGGATTACTCTCACTACTACTTTTATTTTTCATGTTCTTTGGAAGTATATACTTCGGGTTTTGGGGAAAGGTTCCAAATGAAAAAGAGCTAAGCGAAATCAACCAATCCGAAGCTTCTGAAATCTTAGATGCAGAAGGAAAAATTATTGATAAACTCTATAAATTCAATCGGCAGTCAATCTCTTTTTCTGAAATTCCAAATCACCTTGTAGATGCCTTGGTAGCTACAGAAGATGCCAGGTTTTACGAGCACGACGGAGTCGATAATTATAGTTTGCTACGGGTATTCTTCAAAACTATTCTTTCTGGAGACAAGTCTTCTGGGGGTGGCAGTACAATCACTCAGCAATTAGCTAAAAATATCTTTGGAAGAGAATCTTATGGCATATTCAGTCTTCCAGTAAATAAGTTGAAAGAAAGTATTGTCGCCAAACGAATTGAAGATCTATACGCTAAGGAAGACATTTTAGAAATGTACCTCAACACCGTTCCATTTAGTGGGAATACCTACGGCATAGAAAGTGCGGCTCAATTATTCTTCAGCAAACCTACTTCTAAATTAAATTTAGAAGAATCAGCCACCCTGGTGGGGACTTTAAAGGCCAATCACTCTTACAATCCAAGACTCTTTCCAGAACGTAGCCAGTTAAGACGGGATGTGGTTATTTCTCAGATGCAAAAATATGGTTACATCTCTTTAAGTCAAGCCAACTCTGCAATGGCTGAACCTATCGAATTGAATATTTCTGAAAACAACATCTTCCAAAGACAATATTTTATTGATTTAGTGAAGTCTGAAACGGAGAGAATTTTAGAAACTCTTAAAAAACCAGATGGAAGTGCTTATAAAATTGAAGAGGATGGATTAAAAATCCACACCACCATGGATTTGAAGCAACAAGCGCTATTGGAAGAAGTTGTAAAAAATCAAATTGAAAAGCTACAACCTCTTTATGAGGCTGAATACGGTAGCAACGCACCTTGGAATGACGAAAAACTGCTTCAAAAAATAGCTGAGGAAACAGTGAGATTTAAACAATGGACGAATCAAAAACTAACTTCGGCTCAAATCCAAGACAGTCTCCGTAAAACAAGACCGGTAGAAATTGTAAAAGAAGGCAAAACCACTGTGGTACAGATGTCTATCCTTGATAGTTTAAGCCATAGCTTGAAGCAGCTAAATGCGGCAAGTCTAAGCGTAAATCCTGATTCCGGGAAGATTTTAGCCTATGTTGGGGGTGCCGATTATCGCCTGTCTAAATTTGATATCATCAAAAATGCTAAGCGACAAGTGGGATCAACCTTTAAGCCAGTTGTCTATGCGAGTGGACTAAAAAATGGAATGAGGCCTTGCGATTATATATCGGCCAAAAGTATAACCTATACTAATGCTGAAGGTTGGAATCCAAAAAACGCAACCAGCGATGAAGAGGAAGATCCTTACCTTAACTATTCTTTAAAATATGCGCTGACAAACTCTATTAATACAGTGAGTGTAAAAGTGCTGGAAGAAGCAGGTATTTTGAATACAATCCGTTTAGGAGAAAGCATGGGAATTACTTCCAAACTAGCTGAGGAACCCTCCTTGGCCTTAGGAGCTTCAGAAATGAATATGAAAGAACTGGCTAAGGTTTACTCCAGTATCGTCAACCAAGGCAGAGTTCCAGAACTCTATTTTATTACCAAAATCACTACTAAAACAGGTAAAGTTATTTCTGAATATAAGCAAGAGTCCAAACAAATTTCTGACTTAGATCCTAAGACCAATCGTTTATTGCTGGCTATGTTGGAAAATGTTGTGGATGAAGGAACTGCTAAAAGACTTCGATCTACCTACGGGCTAAATCAGGATATTGCGGGAAAGACAGGGACAACTCAGAACAATAAAGACGGATGGTTTGCAGCCATTACACCCAAATTGGTGAGTATTTCTTGGGTAGGAAATAACAACCAAAACATTGGTTTTAAAACAACCAGACTCGGTCAGGGGGCTAATACGGCATTACCTATTTTCGGTAAGTTATATCAAGATATGACCAAAGATCAATACTTTAATGCTATAACTAGGGCTAGATTTACCCAACTCACAGAACAACAACGGGAGGAACTCAACTGCGATGATCAGAAAAGAGATGGTTTCTTTAAGCGCTTATTTTCTAAAGAGGAGGAGGAAAAAGAATTTGAACGAAAAAATAAAGAGAAAGAGGAAAAGAAAGGTTTTTTTAATCGGTTGTTTGGAAAAAAGGAAAACTGAGTTTACTTCCACTCTACCAGTTGTATATTTTGATCTAAAAAGTCATTTTCCTCATTAGATATATACAACCTGCCCTTGGAATCAAATGACAATCCCTCGGGTTGTTGAAAATTTTCTGGATTCAACTTTAATAGTTTTTGAGGAGAACCATCAGGATTTAGAATTAACAATTTGGGAATTCTGGAATCCAATACGTAGATCTCATTAGTTTTTGGATGTATGCTTAGTTCAGATGCTAAAAATTCAGATTTAAAAAGCATAGAATTTTTAAAATTAAAAATAGAGTCCTTATAATCTAAAGCGATAAATGGTTTTTCTTTTATTTTGAAATCTTTTGGATTCAATTGATAAATGATGAACTTCTCTCTGTTGTTAAGCAGGTTATTTTCTTTTGGGACAGTAAGGAAGACTTGTTGTTTTTCAAGAAAATCCAGACTTTCCATATCATTAAAGGATGAAAAATTGGTTTTGTAGAGTTCAATCTTCCTTTGTTCAGATTCAAAGTCGATGATTTTATAAATTTTCCCACTGCTTTCCATGACGTAGGCTACAGAATCTATAATTCTTATAGATTCATAGTCTCCTCTAGGCCCAAATTCAATTTCTTTTACAATCTGTTGTTGTTCTAAATCATAAATGAAAATAATTCCCTCTTCATCTTGAATGCAAGCTATCTTGGTATCATTCATATGGCTAATTCCTGAAACTTCTCTCAGGACATAAGGTAATTTCCAGGTCTTTACGATTTTAAGTCGATCGGTGTATGCTTGGCTTGGTTTTGATACATAATAAATGATACCCACAAACATGAGTATTCCGGTAATGATACTAAAGGCTATCCAGTTTTGTTTCATAGGTTTTTAAGGAACATGTTAGGACTTTAAAATGCTAGAGAATGTGTAAATTTGCAAAAATTTGTCCATGAATAAGACCTCACTTGCAAGATATTTTTATAATCTATTGCGAACCAACGATTATATGGGAGAGACTACTGCTATTTATTTAAATGCCTTAATCAATCTCATTGTTCTCTTGGTTTTGGGATATATCGCTTTTAAACTGCTCAGATATGTAGCAGAGCGGGTTTTACACGGTTTGTCTAAAAAGACTAAAACTCATTTTGATGACTATTTAATTCAAAACAAAGTTTTTGTATATCTCGCAAATCTGGCAGTATTGTTGGTTTTGTATGAGTTCATTCCTGTTGTTTTAATCGATTTTCCTGAATCTGAAATTTACTTAGAAAAGGTTTTGGAGGTGGTGATTATCTTTATTAGTATCTGGATCATGCGGTCTGTTCTGATGACCTTCAAAGACTATTTAAGGACGTTTGCCTCTTTTAAGGATAAGCCTATTGAAAGCTATATTCAGGTATTTATGATTCTCATCTGGATCATAGGTTTGATTATTGTTTTTTCCATTATCACCGGCAAACCCTTGATAAAATTCCTTACTGCTCTTGGTGCTTTTTCTGCCGTATTGCTTTTGATTTTTAAAGATACAATACTAGGTTTTGTGGCTAGTATTCAGGTGACTGTGAATGATACCGTGAGATTGGGCGACTGGATCACCATGGAAAAGTATGGAGCCGATGGTGATGTGTTTGAGATTAACTTAGCCTCAGTAAAAGTGAGGAACTTTGACAATACTATTACAACCATTCCCACCTATTACTTAATTTCTGATTCATTTAAGAACTGGCGTGGTATGAGTATATCTGGCGGAAGACGTATCAAGCGTTCTATTTTGATAAAAGCCAACAGCATAAAATTTCTGACTGAAACGGATATTGAAGAAATGAAAAAAATCAAATTGATTTCCAGTTATGTACAAAAAAGACAACAAGAAATCAATGAATATAACTCGGCTCATAATATTGATAAGTCAGTCCAGCTCAATGGAAGAAACCAAACCAATTTTGGAGCATTTAGAGTTTATGTAGACTACTATTTGGAGCAACATCCTGATATTAATAAAGACATGATGATGATGACCCGGCAACTTGCTCCTACTGCTGAAGGTATTCCTCTGGAACTCTATGCCTTTTCTAAAGATAAAGTCTGGGCCAACTATGAACGGGTTATGGCTAACATTTTTGATCACCTCCTTGCTGCGATTCCTTATTTTGATCTAGAATGTTTTGAACTTCCATCTGGTAAAGACCTAAAAGCAATTTCAAATTCTTTTGATGTTCAAAAGAAACTATGAGAGAATTTTTAAGGTTTATCATTGGTGATTTCAGAAAATTGAGTTTTGGCTGGACGCTTACATTTTTGTCTAGCTTTGGTCAAACGTTTTTGATTTCTCTGTATGTCACCGAACTATCTTCAGAATTCAAGATTACAGAAGGAAGTTTTGGAGCTATTTATGCTATTTGTACAGTTTTAGCGTCCTTTATTATGCTCAC
This sequence comes from uncultured Mesohalobacter sp., assembly GCA_964577705.1. Classification (GTDB taxonomy): domain Bacteria; phylum Bacteroidota; class Bacteroidia; order Flavobacteriales; family Flavobacteriaceae; genus Psychroflexus. The sequence continues at coordinate 43,677 of CAZOAD010000010.1, read as the reverse complement.
TGTCGGTCATACTGTAGATCACATTTCCGTTAAGAAAGTAACTTTTTTTACCACGCTTTGCTTAGCATTTTCAAGCATTTTGATGGGGGTTTCCTATCACATTGCGTTTATATTTATTGGACTGATTGGTTTGAGGCTAACTGGACAGGGCATGATGAGTCACATCAACATGACTATTCTATCCAAGTTTTATGATAAAAACCGTGGGAAGGCACTTAGTTTTTCTACTCTGGGGTTTTCTTCAGGTGAGATTATTCTACCTTTAGTCCTAACGTTTATTATTGCTTGGTTTGATTGGCGATGGGCTATGATAGGTTCTGGGGGCATGCTACTACTCTACCTAATAAGGCTTTACTTTACAAATCTGGATCATTTTGATAAGCAGTTAAGCAGAGGACGTCCTTCATCTTTAAGTCTTTTTAAGGACTTTGGGAGTATCATAAATGACAGGCGTTTTTTAATTTTAATGCCCACAAGTTTTGCTATCAGTTTTACTGTGACTGCGGTTGTATTTTATCAATACGTTTTTGTAGCCCAAAAAGACTGGTCTCCACAATTATACGCCACCTTTTTTACAGGTTACGCCGTTACACGCTTGATTTTTTCATTAGCTGGTGGGCTTTGGGTAGATAAATTTACTGCCAAAAAGATGTTTAGATTATATCTTATACCTATAAGTTTAGGGTTGTTAGCTTTTGCGCTTATAAATAGCATTTATGGGGCACTTATCTTCTTGCTTTTAATGGGAATAACTGTAGGAATGTCTGGAACCATAAAATCATCCATCCTGGCAGAAGTTTATGGAATTGAAAAACTGGGAGCCATTAGAAGTCTTTATACGATGTTTATGGTAGTAAGTACTGCATTGGGTCCGTTTATAGTTGGCTGGATGATCGATGGAGGATTGAGTATCGAGACCATTATGTTTAGCTTATTTGCCTTTTTGGTTTTATGTGCCCTCAACGCACAACGAATTAAAGGGGTTCGAACCATTTCTATTACTGGATAATTTAACAAATACTTAATTTATTTGTTTAGTTAAACACATGGAAAAACGCAGCTTTACCCTTATTTTTGTTGTCTATTATGAGTAAGAAAAAGAAAAATCCTAATCGCAAATCTCACTTGAGATTACTTCATCAGTATTACACTTATACTGGTTTCTATAGCTTTTTAGGAAGAAGTTTAATCAAAGCGGCTCCGCCAATTCTAATTTTTGTAGCCATTTTGCTTGGAATACATTTTTTTGTGATTGACGTGAATACCATGTTGATCTATATCACAGAAAACTTTCCGCCAGTAGCCGTTTTTGCTATATTTTTTGCTTCAGAATCTATTTTAGGACTCATTCCTCCTGAAATATTTATAGCCTGGTGTGGTAAATCTATTTCCCCTTGGGGTTACTTATCTATTTTGGCGTTCTTGTCTTATCTGGGTGGTGTTATCTCTTATTTTGTAGGTAGAGGCATCGCTAGCATCCCCTCTGTATTTGTTTACCTGGAGGTTAAAATGGCAAAGCACATTAAAAATATGAGGAAATGGGGCGGGATACTAATCATCGCTGGTGCATTGCTCCCATTACCATTTGCTATTGCAAGTATCTCTGCAGGTATCATTAAATTCCCATTTGGGAGTTATTTACTTTTTGGAATCTTAAGATTCGTGAGGTTTGCTATTTACGGAGCCTTAATATTTGGAGCACTGTAATTAGTCTTCAGTTTTACTCTTTCTCTTTTCTAATATTTTTTTGAGTTTGTTTTCGTATTTTTCTTCTATTTGTTCTTGGGCTTTGATTTCTTGTTTTTTAAAATCTTCCTTTAGTCCAAGATATAAAGAATAACACATCACAAACAAGATTACGGTAAACGGAAGTGCAGATACAATAGAAGCTGTTTGTAAGGCTTCCAAACCACCACCTATCAATAAGACTGCTGCAATAGCGCCTTCAGTAACTGCCCAAAAAACCCGTTGCCCCTTGGGAGCATCTATTTTACCTCCGCTTGTTAAACTGTCGATGACCAAAGAGCCCGAATCAGAAGAGGTGACAAAAAAGCTAGTCACAAGAGCGATAGCAATAAGATTAAGTACTGTTGTAAACGGATAGTTTTCAAAAAACACAAACAAGGAGGTGTCTACGTTGGTGTTGACCGCTTCCAAAACAGAGGTTTCACCTAAAAGTGCGTCATGAATCGCTGTGCTTCCAAAAGCGGTCATCCAGAAGAAAATCACTAAGGTTGGCAGAAAAATAACACTTAAAATAAACTCCCGAATTTGCCTCCCCTTAGAGATTCTCGCGATAAACATTCCAACAAAAGGTGACCAGGCGATCCACCAACCCCAATAGGTAATGGTCCAAGGCATTTGCCAATTATCATCAGAATAGCTTTCTGTCCAGGTAGAAAGTTCAAAAAAGCCATCCAGGTAGGCCCCCAGATTCTGTACATAAGAGCGAAAAATGAACATGGTAGGACCTAGAATTAATATGAGCAAAAGCAAAATAGCTGCTATTCTTATGTTCCATTCGCTAAGAAATTTCACACCTTTATGAATTCCAGATACTACAGATATTGTGGCAATTAAAGTGATGCCAGCAATAATAAGAATTTGAGTTGTAAGTCCATCTGGAAAATTAAAAACATAATTCAAACCTCCCGAAATTTGTTTTACACCATAGCCTAAGGAAGTGGCAAGACCAAATAAAGTAGCCAAGACGGCAAATATATCTATAATATCTCCCCACAATCCATGTATTTTATGACCTAAAAAGGGATAAAATACAGATCTTAACGTAAGTGGTAACCCACGGGTATAGGTGAAGTAAGCTAAAGATAATCCTACCAGAGCATAAACTCCCCAAATATGTAGACCCCAATGCAGATAAGTAAACTGCATGGCTTGCCTTGCTGCCTCAGGACTTCCACCTTCGCCAAACGGCGGGTTTGAAAAGTGTGACAGAGGTTCTGAAATGCTAAAGTATAATAAACCAATACCCATACCAGCACTGAAAAGCATAGAAAACCAGGAGAGTTTTTTGAATTCAGGTTGAGCATCCCTGCCTCCTATTCTTAGATTCCCATACTTGCTTAAAGCGATGTAAAGCATAAAAATAAGAAAGAAGTTGACTCCAAATATGTAAAACCATCCTCCTTTTTCAGAAACATATGCTTGCGTAGAGCTAAAAAAAGCTGAAGCTGAATCACTGTAAATTAAGGTCAAAGCTATTGAAGTAAAAATTAAGAAAGCAGAGGTGAAAAAGACTCTGCCGTTGAGTTTTAATCCAAAAATGGATTCCTTTTCATCACTCCTATCAATTTTTTCAGACATAGACTTTGTTTACATAAAAAACTAAAGGCTATCGTTAAATAGCCTTAGTGGTTGAAATGGACTAATCCATAAAGTGTTCATTTATTTTTACCCTTAGCTTTCTGACGTAGTCTTCATAAAGCCAATCTCTATAGTTTTTGGTATTGTTGATAATGCAATTGGAATATCTTTTTATTCTGTCTTTAATGTCATCTTTCAGTTCTCTTGCTAATATTCTGGCATCAAAGACATCTTCAGAATTTTCTGCACACATTTTGGCATGCTGAGCGATAGATTCTTCGAGTACAAGCTTTGACTTGTCTCCATTATTTACCGTTTCATTGTAGCGCCTTCTTATATCAAACTCAATGTCCTCAGAATTTTTAAACATTTCCCGAACTTCATCAGGCATTTCATACTTAAAATTGAGCTCGATTTCCTCATCAGAAACCATGTTATCCAGGAAGTAATCTGGGTTTTCAAAGATAAGCTGCCAGTCTACTGGAGCGTCCCATGGACCAAATCTGGCAATATTATTACCAAGGTCGATTACATTAAAGTGATTTTTATTTGGAAGCTTACGGGATCCTCTACCGATCATTTGGAAATAGAGGGTCAACGACTTTGTCGCACGATTCAAAATAATATTTTCTACTGTAGGTTCATCAAAACCAGTAGTGAGTATACTTACAGAAGTAAGAATGGCATCAGGTTTTTCTCTAAACCATTTCAGTATAGCTCTTCTTTCTTTCTTGTTGTGCGTGTTGTCAAGGTGTTTGATCTCATATCCTGCATCTTTGAAAGTCTGATAGACATACCAAGAGGTATTGATACCATTATTGAAAATGAGTGTCTTTTTTCCCTTGCATTTTTCTTCGTAAGCCTGAATTAATTTTTCCTGCATATCCAGGTTGGTATAAAGGTCTTCTGAAGATTTGACAGTATAATCTCCTGTGATCCCAACCTGCAAGGTTCCCAGACCAACATCGTAGCTAAACATTTTAGCTTCAGCTAAAAATCCCTTCTCAATTAGAGAAGAGATGGAATTCCCAACAATAAGTTCCTCATAATTTCTGTGCATAGGAAGCTTGATGTTAGAACTTAAAGGGGTTGCAGTAACCCCAAGTATAAATGCTTTTTCTAAATATTTAAAAAGTTTTGTAAAAGAGTTGTAGTGGGCTTCATCAATAATAGCTAAGCCTACGTTTTTCATGTTCAGCTTTTCTTCATTCAGTCTGTTATTCAAGGTTTCTACCATGGCTACAAAACACATGTATTCATTGTCATCTGAAAGCTCCTTCACTTTAGAATTGATGATTTTGTTTTGAACGCCAAAACCTTCAAGCATATCTGAAGTTTGCTTGCAAAGCTCGATTCTGTGAGTGAGTACAATAACCTTTTTTCCAGTTTTTTCAATATATCGCCGTACAATTTCAGAAAAAACAACCGTCTTTCCCCCTCCCGTTGGAAGTTGATATAAGAGGTTAAAATTGTCTGGAGAATTCTCGATCTTATCAAAGATTTTTTCTAAATCCTTTTCCTGATAATCGTAAAGACTCTTTTCTGCAGTGTTTTCGAGCATAAACTTCCTTAAGTTGAATTGTGGTTTATTGTTTTAAGATTGGCAAAAATACGCAGATTAAAGGGTTTATTGAAATATTTTAGGAATTTATAAGTCAAAATCTAAGCTAAAAAAGCGTCTGTGAATCAGTATATTGGTGTATATTTTCAAAAATAGTAGAAACAACTACCTTTATATATAAACTAAAAATTATTTTTGCATAACATCTTAAAATAAATAACCTTGGAAAATAAAAAAGCATTAAAACTCATAGATTCTATTGTCAAAACACTTGAGTCCGACCAGATTGTAACGGATGAAGTTGTAGAAATGGTAAAAGAGTTAAGACCATATGCAATTGAAGAAAGTCTCCCAGTTGTAGCCAAAACATTGAGGTTGGTATCTGAACATGTAGAAGAAAACGAAGTTTTTGCTATTCCTATTCCTCAAGATGAACCTATTATAGATGAAGAAACCGGAGAGGAAGTAGAGCCTGAAGCTAAAGACATTATTACAGGATCTGAAAGTTTGATTTACTTGATCAATTTGATTAAAAATTCAAACAATATTGCTAATAAAGCTGAAATAAGAGAATATAACCGTAAGATGGAGGCTTTTGCTGAATAAAATATAGATATGGGAAGAGCATTTGAATTTAGAAAGGCAAGAAAAATGAAGCGTTGGTCTGCGATGGCTAAAACTTTTACCAGATTGGGAAAAGACATCGTGATGGCTGTAAAAGAAGGAGGTCCAGATCCAGAGACCAATGCAAAATTACGGGCTGTAATTCAAAATGCTAAGGCAGCAAACATGCCTAAAGACAATGTTGAGAGGGCCATAAAAAGAGCATCCGATAAAAGCCTTGGCGATTATAAAACTGTTTTATACGAGGGTTACGCGCCTCACGGTATTGCCATTTTGGTAGAAACGGCTACAGACAATACCAACAGAACCGTTGCCAACATCAGGTCGTATTTCAATAAATGTGATGGCAACTTAGGAACATCTGGTTCTGTTGAATTTATGTTTGACCATACCTGTAACTTTAAAATCGCTTCTGAAGGAATAGATGTGGAGGAATTAGAATTAGAAATGATCGACTTTGGTGCAGAAGAAGTCTTTGAAGATGAAGATGGGATTATGATTTATGCACCGTTTCAAAATTTTGGGGATATTCAAAAATTCCTTGAGGAAAGAAAAATTGAGATTGAGTCTTCTGGTTTTGATAGAATCCCTCAGGTCACAAAATCCCTTACGGAAGAGCAAAAAGAGGATGTAGAAAAACTTTTGGAAAAAATTGAAGAGGATGATGACGTACAAAATGTCTATCACACCATGAATGAATAAAAAAAGGCTAGATCATGATCTAGCCTTTTTTTGTAGACAAACTATTCAGTTTACATATTTTCGAAAATTGATTTCATCAATCGGGTTTTATCGTTAAGACTCTCCTCCATAGAAATCATGGTTTCTGTTCTGCTTACCCCTTCGATATCGTCTATTAGAAATATGATGTTTTTAGCGTGCTCAGTATTTCGGGCTCTAATTTTGCAAAATAAATTGAATTTTCCTGTAGTAACATGAGCTACCGTAATATTTGGAATTTCTTCAATTCTATTGAGAACAAATTGGGTCTGCGAAGTTTTTTCAAGAAAAATACCAACGTAAGCTATAAATGTATAACCTAATTTTTTATAATTTAAAGTAAGAGATGAACCTATGATGATTCCGCTTTCTTCCATTTTCTTAACACGAACATGAACAGTACCAGCAGAAATATCTAATTTTTTTGCTATATCCGTAAACGGTGTTCGGGTATTGTCAATAAGCATATTGAGAATCTGGTGGTCTGTCTCGTCAAGTTTAAGTTTTCCTTTCATGTGATAATCTTATTATATTAAATAAAACGCAAAAATAATCAATAATTATGATTAAAAAAGAAAGATTAAACAAAAGGTTTATTAATTATATAACGAAAACGTTATCGTTGACTTTAAATGTTGCTAAAACATTTCCAACTCTTAAATCGATCTGATTTTCATCTTCTAAAGCATGATGCTTTATATCAATTTCACGATGACCAAAGTAAGATTTTAAATTTTCTATTTTTTCTATAACAGGAACAAATTCAATTCGACTCTGACTTAAAGTTTCTTTGAACTGTAAAGCTATATCAACGCGCTTACCTTCAAATTGTACGTTTCTGAGAATTACATCATAAAACCTTTTTTGATTTTCAGGAATCTTAAAATAATCGGTTTTTGAATTGATTTCTGCTTGATTTGCGACATCTATAATCATATGAAGCAAGGATAAAAAAATATACTTACGCGTCTGCTCTCTTTCATAATCATTTGGATAATGACCAGCTTCAAACAAAACGGTAGGCGTCCCATCTTTTTGAAAATAGTCGCCGATGCAGTTGATGTTAAAACCATCATCATATCTCCCCACCTGACCCGGAATGAATTGTTGAAGTAATCGATTGGCCGATGAGATTAAACTCATCGATTGCTTCCTGATGTCGTTAATATCCCTTTCTTCGTTAAATGATGGTGAAAGAAAAGAAACGGTAGCAGGCTTAGCAGTTTCGCCAGCACTAAATATAGTCCGCTGATCGTGCATATTAAAACAAACATCAGGCTGAAATGCCTTATAAATATGTTGTAAAATTCTACTTTCAGATTGAGTCTTTAAAAAGGCATCACGATTTAAATCGACTGCATTGGCATTTACACGTGTATAGTTAAATGCTCCATCTGGATTTAAAACTGGGATGATTACAAAACTACAGCTGTCAAATAAAGACCCGGAAAATTTTGGATTCAAAATAAAATAACTCATAAGATCCAAAACTGACTTAGTGGTCGTGGTTTCATTTCCGTGCATCTGTGACCAGATCAAAATCTTATGAGGTCCGTGGCCTAAGCGAAAAGAAGAAATAATTCTGCCTTCTTCTGAATGCCCTTCATTTTTGATTTTAAACTTCCGCGATATGGTCTTGAATACCTCCAGAAGATCCTCCTCTTTCAGATACCTTCCTTGAAGTGTAGGGACTATAAATTTTGAATAGCCCTCTAATAGTTTTGTATAATCCGGTGAATCCAAATCCATGTTTACAAAAGTATAACAATGAATAATTACTCTTGTAAACAATTGTAAACAATAGATAATTTACTTTTGTATACAAATCTGCAAGAGTCATCTCGCTTTTTGCCACGACTGGCTGGAAAAATTCCAAACAACATACTTTTTCAAACTAATTAATTAGAATACAACCATTTAATACAAAAAACCTGAATGTTTACTTCAATAGTTTTTGCGCTTTAATTCATAACTACTAGGTTGATCTCGTAATTTTATTTACATTTGTATCGAGTTTAATTTCTAAATTTTACAATGGTAAACAGTGAAGACTTTTCAAAGCGTCTTAAAATGATCTTTGATCACTATGATTTGTCTGCTTCTTCTTTTGCAGATAAAATCGATGTGGGAAGAGCGTCGATATCTCACATTTTGTCAGGGAGGAATAAACCAAGTCTGGACTTTGTTATGAAAGTTGTATCTGCTTTTGATGATGTGGAGTTATACTGGCTATTGAACGGGAAGGGGCATTTCCCCTCCTCATCCCATAAGGAAATCAGTACAGCTGTTGATCCAGAAGAAGAATCTCAGGAAGAAGAGAAAGAGAATCCCCAAAGCACTTTATTGGAAAGCATCGAGCAAAAGCAGATGCCTTCAAATAAGAAGACCATAAAAAAAGTGATTATTTTTTATAGCGACGGTAGTTTTGAATCTTATGAAAATCCTCTTTAAAGCCTAACATACGACCGATTTTAGTACTTTTGTATAAAAAGAATGCGCTACCTCCTATTACTTTTGAGCTTGTGTTTAGTCTCTTGCTATAATCCACAGCGGGAATGCAAAGACTTCAAAACAGGTAAGTTCGAATTTGAAACGTATTTAGATGGTGACTTGGTGAAGACTACATTTATTAGAAATGACTCCATCGAAGTTGAGATCTATAAAAATAAAAAAGACACCGCATCCATTCGCTGGATCAACGATTGTGAGTATGTACTGAAGTCTTTAAACCCCAAAAGCAGAGCAGATCAGCAGCCTATACACATGAAAATCCTTTCTACTTCAGGAAATTCCTACACATTTGAATACAGCATCGTAGGAAAAAACGAGAAACAAAAAGGGCGAGTTACTAAAGTAGATTAATCAAATAACGATGATTGCTGGTTACTAGATTGATCTTCCTTAGATTCATTTTCTTCAGATTCTGGAATTTCATCTTCGTAAGGTAAAGGATCCAGGATATCTATCTGCTTGACATTCTCTGAGGTTAATTGATTCCCTTGAGCTTTAATGCCTTTTACAGCAATAAATTCTTCAATATTAATTGTTTCGTTATCTTTTCTCTCTTTACCTCTTGCCTTTTTGTATTCAATTTCAATTTGAGGTATATAATCGGTTGAGACCACTTCTAACTGCGAATTAGGATGGTCTGTTATGATCAATTCCTCTTTTTCAGGTTGTTCAATTAGAAATCGCTTAACGTAATAGCGTTCCTTCTCGCCCTCCCAATAAATTGCAGAGATTGGTTTTTTAGGATTCCACTTTTCCATAACAATCACATCACTTTCAAAGTGAGTCGATAGTTCTGGGATAATCGTTTTTACAATTCCATTCTGGCGTATGATGAGCAACCTATCTTCACCTTTAAAAGCTCCAAGAAGTTCTCCACGTTCATCAACATTGAGTCGGCGAACAGTGTCGTCGAACCAAATTTTACGTGGTTTCAGCGTCGAAACACCTTCTTCCTTCATCTCAATGCTCTTTATAGGCATCTTAGATACCAAATTACCCTTTACGTTTCTCCCTTTAATGGCTAAGTCTGAGAAGTCGATATCAAATTTGAGCCGCTTTAATCCTTTTTTCTGTCTTAAAAAGACAGTCACCAATTCGGCTTCACCATTTGGATTACAGGAGAAATATAAAACTTTAGTTCCTGGTTTGTCCTTCCCAACACTATAGGCGCGATCTCTAGTTATTGAAGTCACGGCAAACCTTTTCATATAATTATAACCCGACTTACCATCTCGGTAAATAAGGTTGTAAATGGTTCGTTTATCCTTTTTCTTAAAGATTCCTACGTATATAATATTTTTCCCGATGAAAGTTTTACTTTCTACTTTGGTCACCATCATAGTTCCGTCTTCGGTAAAGCAAATGATATCATCAATGTCACTACAATCGGTTACATACTCTTCTTTTTTCATTGAAGTGCCTACGAAACCTTCACTCCTGTTTACATAGAGTTTGGTATTGCGAATTACAACTTTGGTAGCCTCAATATCTTCAAACAGCTGAATTTTGGTTTTACGCTCTTTTCCAGCACCGTATTTACTTATTAAATTTTTGAAGTAATTAATAGAATACTCAATCAAATGATTTAAATCGTGTTTCACACTTTCAATTTCTCCTTCCAAGGCTTCAATTTTCTGTTCTGCTTTGTCGAGGTCAAATTTTGAAATTCTCTTAATTTTAATTTCAGTCAATCGTGTGATATCATCTCTGGTAATTTGGCGCTTCAGATGCTTTATGTGAGGCTGAAGCCCAACATTTATGGCTTCAATAACACCATCCCAGGTTTCTTCTTCTTCAATATCTCGATAGATTCGTTTTTCGATAAAAATCTTTTCTAAAGAGGCAAAATGCCACTGTTCTTCCAGCTCACCAAGTTTTATTTCTAACTCGGTTTTAAGTAAACGGACTGTGTTTTCAGTACTTCTTCTCAGAAGCTCTGAGACGCCAAGAAAATGCGGTTTATCATCAATAATAACGCAGCTCAAAGGAGATATAGATACCTCACAATTGGTAAATGCAAATAAAGCATCTATGGTTTTGTCAGGTGAAATATTATTGGGTAGATGAATTAAAATTTCAACTTCAGAGGACGTATTATCCTCAATTTTTTTGATTTTGATTTTGCCCTTATCATTTGCCTTAAGTATAGAATCTATTAAGGTAGAGGTGTTTGTAGTGTAAGGGATTTCATTGATAACAAGCAGATTCTTATCTTTTATTTCAATATTAGCTCTTACTCTAAGTTTTCCTCCTCTTAAGCCATCATTGTAATTGGACACATCCACAACTCCGCCAGTTGCAAAATCTGGAAAAATGCTAAAACGCTTGCCTTGCAGATGTTTAATGGAAGCTTCAATCAATTCTATAAAATTGTGAGGAAGGATTTTGGTGCTGAGTCCAACTGCAATTCCTTCTGCTCCCTGAGCCAGAATCATGGGGAACTTTACCGGAAGATTCACAGGTTCCTGTTTTCTTCCATCGTAAGAAATTTGCCACTCGGTTGTTTTGGGATTAAAAACAACGTCTAAAGCAAATTTTGATAAGCGAGCTTCAATATATCTGGAAGCTGCAGCACTGTCCCCAGTCAAAATATTACCCCAGTTTCCCTGGGTGTCTATAAGAATGTCTTTTTGTCCTATCTGAACGATAGCATCCCCAATACTCGCATCTCCATGAGGATGGTATTGCATGGTGTGCCCAACAATATTAGCCACTTTGGTATATCTTCCATCATCCAAATCTTTCATGGAATGAAGAATACGACGATGAACGGGTTTAAAACCATCTTCTATTGCTGGCACTGCTCTTTCCAAAATAACGTATGAAGCATAATCCAAAAACCACTCTTGAAACATTCCAGTGACTTTTACAGATTCATCTTTGGAAGTTGGGTCGTAAGCATCTTGAGAATCTGGAGTTAAATCTAAGTCGTCACTCATAGTTTGGATTGGTTTTTTGCAATTATTTTATCGAGAGATAGCTTTAAAAATCTAGTCTTTTTTGGGCTTAGCATACTTATGTTGATATAAATACTACCAGTTGTATTTCTAGTTGAATAAATAACTCTTAGTCTTCTGTAAAACAGAAAGTTATAAATTTTATAAGTTTCTATTTTTTCCTTTTTTACTTCGTGAATTTTAGTTCTATAATTGATGAATTCGGAAAGAATTGCACCTCTGTTTAAAAAAGATACCAAACTACCCTCGCTATCATATTCAAAGTATTTTCCAGCAAAATAAATATAAATTAACCATAACCCAACCAAAATTAGCGAGGCATAATAATATTTATCTGAAGGAAAAAGTTGTTGACCTAGTTGGTAATTTAGAAAAATAATAAGCAAAAAAAGTATTACTGAAAAGTAATAGACGCCAGGGATTATTTTAACAAGTTTATGATTACTTAATCTCATGGATTTCTTCTTCAACCTCCTCTACGAGATCAATTTCTACTTTCAGATTGTCTATGATGAAATTCTGGCGGTCTGGCGTATTCTTACCCATATAAAACTCCAAAATTTCAGGTATACTTTTATACTTATCCAGCATAACCGGATCCAGACGGATGTCATCTCCAATAAAATTCTTAAACTCATCTGGAGAGATTTCACCGAGTCCCTTAAATCGAGTAATCTCTGGCTTTCCTCTTAAGGTTTTAATAGCTTCTCTTTTTTCAGTTTCAGAATAACAATAAAAGGTTTGTTTTTTATCCCTTACTCTGAAAAGTGGTGTTTGCAATATGTATAAATGTCCTTCTTTGATTAATTCAGGGAAAAACTGAAGGAAAAAAGTAATGATTAATAATCTAATGTGCATGCCGTCAACGTCAGCATCTGTAGCGATAACAATGTTGTTGTATCTTAAATCTTCTAAGGAATCTTCAATATTGAGAGCCGCTTGAAGCAGGTTGAATTCTTCATTTTCGTAAACAATCTTCTTACTCAGTCCGTAAGAATTTAGAGGTTTACCCTTTAAACTAAATACAGCCTGAGTGTTGACATCTCTAGATTTAGTGATACTCCCACTCGCTGAATCACCCTCTGTAATGAAAAGTGTAGTTTCTAAATAGCCTTCCTTTTTGGTATCTTCTAAGTGAATTCTACAGTCTCGAAGTTTTTTGTTGTGTACACTAGCCTTTTTGGCTCTGTCTTTAGCCAATTTTCTAATGCCGGACAGGTCTTTACGTTCCTTTTCAGCACGTAGAATTTTTCTGTGCAGTTGTTCAGCTGTTTCGTTGTTTTTATGAAGGAAGTTGTCCAACTTTTGCTTCATAAAATCCATAATATAGGTCCTTACAGTTGGTAAGTCACCTCCCATATCTGTTGATCCCAATTTTGTTTTAGTCTGACTTTCAAAAACTGGTTCCATTACCTTAATACTGATAGCAGAAACTATCGACTTTCTTATATCACTGGGTTCAAAATTCTTTTTATAGAAGTCTCTTATGGTTTTCACGATCGCTTCTCTAAAGGCCGTCTGGTGAGTTCCTCCTTGTGTGGTGTTTTGACCGTTCACAAAAGAATGGTATTCTTCAGAGTACTGAGCTTTGCTAAAGGTAATAGCGACTTCAATATCGTTTCCTTTTAAGTGAATAATAGGGAATAAACGATCCTCTTCCCTTATTCTATCACTCAACAAATCTTTTAAACCTTCTTCAGAGTAAAACTTTTCTCCATTAAAAAGTATCGTTAAGCCAGGATTGAGGTACACATAATTCTTGAGCATTTTCTCAATGTATTCATTTCTGAAGCTGTATTTTTTAAAAATGATTTCATCTGGAACAAAAGTGACTTTGGTTCCCCTTCGTCTGGAAGTCTCTTGGAGTTCTTCCTTATTTACAAGATTTCCTTGCTCAAATTCTGCAGAAACAGACTTGTTATCTCTTGTAGATTCTACTCTAAAGTAGCTTGAAAGCGCATTAACAGCTTTGGTGCCTACGCCATTAAGTCCTACAGATTTTTTGAAGGCATTGGTATCGTATTTGCCACCAGTGTTCATCTTGGAAACTACATCCACAACTTTACCTAGCGGAATACCACGTCCATAGTCTCTTACTATTACTTTGGAGTTTTGAATAGAGACCTCAATCGTTTTGCCTGAGCCCATGACAAATTCGTCAATGGAATTATCTAAAACTTCTTTGAGTAAGATGTAAACTCCATCATCGGCTCCAGATCCATCGCCCAACTTACCGATATACATTCCTGGACGCATCCGTATATGTTGCTTCCAGTCTAAGGATTTGATATTGTCTTCTGTGTACTTTGTTTCTTCTGCCATAATTTTTCTGAACACCGAAATATACTATGTTTTCTGTGAAATAAAAATCTGTAAACAAATTTAAAATCTAAGCTGAATTAAATATCGAATTCAAATGAAAATTTTTAAGCATAAAAAAACCTCTAAAGCTTGAGGCTTAGAGGTTTAAATATTTTGAGCGTTATTAAATTTATTTTTTGTGCATAAAGGATTGTTTACCTAGTAATTCTTCTTCTGTTTCTTCATGCGCTTCATCGGGAACACAGCAGTCTACAGGACAAACTGCAGCACATTGTGGTTCCTCATGAAATCCTAAGCATTCGGTACACTTATCTGCAACAATATAATATAATTCGTCACTGATAGGTTCTTGAGCTTCTTCTGCATTCACTTCCTTTCCATCTGGTAGTACTATATCACCTTCCAGATCTGTGCCATCTGCATACCTCCAATCATCAGCTCCTTCATAAATTGCAGTGTTAGGACATTCGGGCTCGCAAGCACCGCAATTGATACATTCGTCTGTTATTTTAATAGCCATTTGAGTAATATTTATGTAAGTTTGTTCAAAATTAGCAACATTATAAAGGTTAGCCAAACTTATGACTTTAGATGCCAGAATAAATGCCTTTTCAGAACTTGGATTATCAATACAAAATTACATAGATTCTAAAGACTCAAGCTCTAATTTTTCACAAAAATTGACTAATATCATTCGAAATGCAGAACTACAAAATGCATGGTTCTCTCAAGATCATATACATTTTGCTTTAGAAAATTGGGCTAAAGCACTAACTCACGAGAATCTTATAAAATGGGTTAAGCCCTACTCTATTAAAGGTTTTGCTGAGAAAAGAGTTGCTGTGGTAATGGCAGGAAACATCCCTTTGGTTGGGTTTCATGACTTCTTAAGTGTACTGATTACTGGCCATCATTTTATTGGTAAATTATCCTCTAATGACAATTTGTTAATTCCTTTTCTTGCAGAAGAACTTATAGCCATACAGCCTAATTTTCAATCTAAAATTGAATTTACTAAGGACAGGTTGCCAAGTTTTGACCTTGTGATTGCTACTGGCAGTAATAACACTGCTCGATACTTTGAGTATTACTTTAAAAATAAACCCCATATTATTCGGAAAAACAGAAATTCTGCAGCTATTTTGGAAGGGACCGAGACGAAGGAGGAGTTGGAAGCTTTAGGTAAAGATGTGTTTACCTATTTCGGGTTGGGTTGCAGGAATGTATCTAAATTATTTATTCCAGAAAGTTATGACTTTGATGCCTTTTTTAAATCCATGTTTGCTTACAAAGATTTTATCAATCATCATAAATATGCCAATAATTACGACTATAACAAGGCTGTTTATCTGATGAGCTCAATAAAATTGCTGGACAATGGCTTTTTACTTTTGAAAAAAGACAAACAATTTTCCTCCCCTATTGGTGTTTTATTTTATGAAACCTATTCAGATGACAATCAACTGAAAAAAAGACTTGAAGAAGAAAAAGAAAACATTCAATGTATTGTTGGTAGACATCCATATGGTGAGGTAGCATTTGGTAAAGCACAACATCCAGACCTTACAGACTATGCCGATGGTGTGGATACTATCGAATTTTTAATACAGTAATCAACTATGGAAAGACCTCATAATTTTAGTGCAGGACCATGTATTCTTCCTTTAGAAGTTTTTGAAAAAGCTTCGCAATCGGTTATCGATTTGGATGGTTCTGGACTATCCATTTTAGAGATTTCACACAGAAGTTCGGCTTTTGTGGAAGTGATGGAAAAGGCAAGAGCATTAGCCTTAGAACATCTCAACCTTCAGGATAAAGGTTACAAAGCTTTATTTTTGCAAGGTGGTGCCAGCATGCAATTTCTTATGACTGCCTATAACCTTTTGGAAACTAAAGCTGGCTATCTGGATACAGGAACCTGGTCTGCAAATGCCATCAAAGAAGCAAAAAACTTTGGAAATGTAGAAGTGATTGCTAGTTCCAAAGAGAATAATTACAACTTCATTCCAAAGGGATATCAAGTTCCAAAGGATTTAGATTATTTGCATTGCACCAGTAATAATACAATATTCGGAACCCAAATGAAGTCGTTTCCAAATTCAGAAGGTACACCTCTGATTTGTGATATGAGTAGTGATATTTTTTCTAGGGATATTGACTATTCTCAATTTGGTTTGATTTACGCTGGTGCTCAGAAAAACATGGGGCCTGCGGGAGCTACTCTGGTGGTAGTAAAGGAAGATATCTTAGGAAAAGTATCGAGAACTATTCCTTCTATGATGGATTATGAGCTTTATATCAAGAAAGAAAGTATGTTTAATACTCCTCCGGTGTTTTCGGTGTATGTGTCCATGCTGACTTTAGAATGGTTATCCAGAAATGGCGGTGTGACTGCAATTGAAAAAAAGAATGCCCAAAAAGCAAAATTAATTTACTCTGAAATTGATAGAAACCCTTTATTTCAGGGTTTTACAGTTAAAGAAGATCGGTCCATGATGAATGCTACGTTTAGCTTAAACGATCAAAAACTAGCACCAAGATTCGATGAACTTTGGAAAAAGGCAAATATTAATGGATTGAATGGTCACAGGAGTGTGGGTGGCTACAGAGCCTCTATGTATAACGCACTATCCATCGAAAGCGTTAAAGTTCTTGTGGACGTTATGAAACATTTTGAAACAACTATTTAAATAACTCTAAATGAAAATTTTAGCTACAGACGGCTTTTCTGAAGTGGGGATAGAACTGCTTAAGGAAGCTGGTTATGAAGTCCTCATCAAACATATCGCACAAAATCAATTGGTCAACTATATCAAAACCAATGGTATAGAGGGTGTTTTAGTAAAAAGCACCACAACACTTTCAAAGTCTATTATTTCAGATTCACCTTCATTAAAGTTTATTGGAAATTGTGATAAAACCATAAGTCATATCGACATAGAATTTGCTAAGCAAAATAATATTCAAGTCTTTCAAGCCGAAAATGCTTGGAATACTAGTGTTGCCGAACTTACTATTGCTCACCTTTTGAGCTGTATGAGACATCTTAAAGATGCCAATCGAGAGATGCCTCTGGAAGGTGATCATAATTTCAATTCCTTGAAACGCTCATTCTCTGGCGGAAGTGAGCTTAATGGAAAAACACTAGGAATTATTGGTTTTGGAAATGTTGGCCAAGAAGTAGCAAAAAAAGCAATAGCTTTGGGTATGAGTATTAAATTTTATGATAAAGAAATAACATCTGCCCAATTAGAGTTGAGTTTTTATAATGATGAGTCGATACGTTTTGAATTATCATCATCTTCACTCGATGAAGTTTTAAAAACTTCAGATGTTGTTAGTTTACACATTCCCGAAACTTTAAATTACTTTATAGGTAGAAAAGAACTTCAGAAAATGAAATCAACTGCAGGAATAATCAACACCTCACATGGTAAATGCTTAGATGAAGTTGCGTTGGTTAAATCTCTTGAAAACAATGAATTGAAGTTTGGAGCTTTGGATGTGTTCGAAGATGAACCCCAACCTCCTATCCAACTGCTAATGAACCCTAAATTGTCCCTCACTCCTCATATCGGCGGAGCTACGCAAGAGACTCAGGATCGAATAGCTGTAGAACTTAGCAATCAAATTTTATCATTTTTCAACTAACTATTATGAAAATAATTTTCTTAGGACTACTATTGCTGTTAAGCTATGTTGGCTACTCTCAAACTCAGACCGGAAAGGCCTCATTTTATGCCGACAAATTTGAGGGAAGGCCAACAGCCAGCGGAGAAATTTACAAACACAACTTATCTACTGCAGCACATCGCAAATTGCCCTTTGGCACCAAAGTAAAGGTGACAAATCTAAGCAATAACAGAACTGCTATCGTGAGCATTAATGATAGAGGTCCTTTCATAAGAGGGAGAATAATCGACTTGTCCAGGTCTGTAGCTCAATCGCTTGGAATCATCGATAGCGGTGTTACAGATGTAAGAATTGAAGTTCTTGATGGTGATGTCGACGTTTCTTCGGAAACCAATGAATATGTATCTCCTACTGTAACAGATAAAGAAAAACCACAAGTAGCTAGAAATACTTCCATCAAAGAAAGCAAGGCTGAAAACTTTGATCAGCCAACTAAAAACACACTTGAAGAAAGAGAATTTTATGAATTGACAGTAGATGAAGTTCAACCTGACTTTTTTGGAGTTCAAATAGCGAGCTTTCAAGAAAGTGACAATTTATTAAGGCTGGCTAACCGACTCAAAGTTAGTTATAAAAGTGAAGTCCTAATTCAAATCAAAACAGTGAATGAAACCAAAGTTTATACTGTAATTTTAGGACAATTCAATAACAGAAGGGCTGCTGAAAATTTTAAATCTAGAAATCTAGACAAATATCCCGACTCATTTATTGTAGATATGACCATAAAGGATTAAATTTAAAGATGAGACAATTATTTCCTATTATATTATTAGCTACAATTATTGGATGTTCAGTTCAAGAAAAAACTACAGATCGAAGTCTAAATGATTCAGAAATAGGCAACGACACTATTCGTATTGCTAATGATAGCCTTGAGTATGAAATTATAATTTTAGAGCCAGGATTTAACGCTTGGTTAGCTACACAAAGACCAAGAGGTTACTATGGTCAAACCTTTCTTGAACAAAGAAATAAGATCTTTGTGACCAATTATAACATCAGAGCTAATAACCCTTCTCAGTTTGGACCAGATTTATATCCACAGCAAATTAATTATGAATTTAATGTGGATTATGGCTATGAAGTGAATTACCTTTTATATAATTATTTCCTTTACTTTCAAGAAAAATATAGGCAGAGATTGCGTTAAGCTTTTGTATTTTTGCAGAATGAGAAAATTAAAAGAACGCTGGGGCATACAATCCAACTTTCAATTGGTTATCATATTTATTGTTTTTACCATAACAGGTTCCTCAGCTGCTTATTTAGCAAAACCTGTTTTAACACTAATTGGTTTAACACGTGAAATATTTCCCGATCATTTTTTGGGTGGTTTTTTTTACTATTCGTTAAGGGTTTTAATCATATTTCCAATTTATCAAGTTTTGTTAGTTGTTATTGGAACTTTATTTGGTCAAAATAAATTCTTCTGGAATTTTGAAAAGAAAATGCTTTCAAGATTAGGGCTTGGTTTTTTATTTCAGTAAGCCTTCTTGTAGCAATTATTACCAAAAATAATTTTATATTCGCAAAAAAAATACTTCTTTGAACTTTAAAAAACTTCTTAGCGTTGCTTTATTTATGGTCTTTGCAACTTCTGTTGTGAATACTCATTCGTTAAGTCATTTGTTCGAAGACGATTTGTCCTCTATTGAACATTGCAATACTTGTGATGAGTTCGTATTATCCGTAAAGGATGATTTACTATTCATTTCCCCTGAAATTCCAACTCATGATTTTATAGGTCATCAAAACATAACTGAAGCATCAACTTCAATTTATACTCATGTCGCTCCTAAAAGACATAGACCTGGAAAATACTATAATAAACCTCCCCCCTTTAAACTAGCTTAAAGTCTCTTAATTACATCTTTACTAGTTTAAATCCTTTTATATGATTCAGAAGTTAAGTCTTTTGTATTTCTTTTTACTTGTATCCTCGGCTATTACTGCACAAAATTGTAATTATACAATTTCTGGAACAGTCATAGACATCCATGACAATTCTTTATTACAAGGAGCTGTTATTGCCATTGAAGGAACTAATACAGTAGCTTATAGTGATGAGAATGGATATTATGAATTAAAAAATGTTTGCAGTGGTGAATATAATATAAAGGTTACTCATCCTTTTTGTGAGACACAAGCCAAACAAATACAACTTGAAAGTAATACAGAAATTAACTTTCGACTAGAACATCACTTAGAAGAATTGAATGAAGTTTTACTTAAAGGAAAACTTTACATGGAGAATCTTAACTCCAATATCACTCAGCAACTAAAAGTAGAAGATCTCGAGATGTTCAGTAATGCGTCGTTAGGTGATGCTTTATCCACTATAAGTGGAGTATCCTCTTTAAATACTGGCAATGCTATTGTAAAACCCATTATCAATGGGTTGCATAGTTCGAGAGTACTCATCATCAACGATAATGTAAGACTGCATGACCAACAATGGGGAGCAGATCATGCCCCTAATGTAGACATCAATTCAGCTGCAAATATTACTGTTATCAAAGGAGCTTCTGCCTTAAAATACGGTGGCGATGCCGTAGGAGGAACTATTGTTATAGAACCACAAAAGGCTCCAGTAAAAGATACGCTAATGGGAAAAACCATCCTTACGGGGGCAACCAATGGTCGCGGTGGAACCCTATCAACCAGCCTTATTAAAGCCAATTCAACTGGGTTTCATTACAGCTTGCAGGGAAGTTTAACTCGCTTAGGGGACTTCGACGCCCCAAATTATCAACTAACTAATACCGGACAACGTCATAATAACATTAGTGCAGGAATCGGTCTAAATAAAATAGATTACGGATTTGATTTTAGTTATAAATTGACTAACTCTGAAATAGGTATTCTTAGGGCTTCTCATATTGGCAATATTACAGATCTGGTTCTCTCTATTAATCGCCAGGAACCTAGTGTCATAGAAGATTTTTCTTATTCTATCAATAGTCCTAAACAAGAAGTAACCCATCAAATTTATAAGCTAAATGCCTTTAAAAAGTTAAAAAGTATAGGAGAAATAAGCCTTCAGTATTCTTTTCAAAATAATGATAGGCAGGAGTTTGATGTGCGACGAGGCGAACTTAGAGATGAAGCAGCCATGGATATGAATTTAAAGACTCATACGTTACTGGCACAGCTAGAGTGGACTGCTTTAGATGATTTCGATTCCAATTTTGGAATTGAATTAAATTCACAGACCAATTTTCCCGATCCGGATACCGGCGTAAGACGATTGATACCCGACTACGATATGTATTCTGTTGGTTCATATGCTACGACTGAATTTACGTTAAATGAAAACTGGATTTTTGATGCAGGAGCACGCTACGACTTCAGTTACATCGATGCCCAAAAATTCTATTTTGAAACCAGATGGGAAGAACTCAATTACGATGAAATTTTTCCACAGTTTGAAACTGAAAGGATTGATAGTGGTCAAATTTTTACGACTCCAAACTTCGATTATCATAACGTCTCAGGTACCATTGGCGCCACCCATACTTTTAAGAATTCCTGGAAATTGAGGACCAACCTTAGCTCTGCAAGCAGAGCTCCCAATCCTTCAGAATTATTTAGTGACGGTCTGCACCATAGTTTGGCAAGAATAGAGCTTGGTGAATTACGGATAGACTCTGAACAATCATTCAAAATTGGTGCAGATCTGCAAGGATCTCTTTATGGTGTGAGATTTAATATTCAACCTTATTACAATTTGATAAATGATTTTATTATTTTAGAACCAAGCGGAACCGATACCACCATAAGAGGAGCCTTTCCTGTATGGCAGTATAGGCAAAGTGATTCCAGGTTATACGGTATTGATGCGACTTTCAGTTATAACTATTCAAATTTTGGTCTAACCTCCAACCTAGCCTACGTTGATGGGCAGGATCTTAAGCGAGAAGAGGCGCTCATTAATATGCCACCCCTCAATGTGTCTAATACCCTCACTTACAGAAAAGCAGAGTGGAACAACTTTTTCCTGTCTTTAAACAGTCAATTTGTAACCGAGCAAACCCGATTTCCAGATAATAATTTTGATGTAAGAATAATTAACAGAACTACTGGAGAATTTGAAGACGTCCTACTAGACATAAGTACGCCTCCAAAAGCCTATCACCTACTCAACCTAAAAAGCGGAATGCAATTCGATTGGGGAGAAAAACAACTAAGTGTTAATCTTTTGGTCAATAATGTATTAAATACCTCATATAGAAGCTATCTCAATGCACTACGATTTTATGCCGATGAAGTTGGCACCAATGCTATGTTACAATTAAAACTCAATTATTAACTAAAATCAAAATCAAACCTATGAAAACAATCAAATTATTAAGCCTTAGTCTTGTTGCGACACTTTTATTTAGTGCCTGCTCAGACGATGATGACGTCGTTGAAGTGATTAACGAAGAAGAAGAAATTACGACTTTAAATGTGTACTTAACACCAGAAGGTGGAACCGAATCTTTAGTCTTTGGGTTTAAAGATTTAGATGGTGGAGTTACAGAGCCAACTAGAGTAAATAATGGCCTTCAAGCGAATACTACTTATACGGGTAGAATGGAATTTCTAAACGAAAACGAAGATCCTATTGAGGATAAAACAGTTGAAATCGAAGAAGAAGACGAAGAGCATCAAGTATTTTTTATACCAGAAACTGGCTTAAATACCACTATCGATGAATTAAATACTGACGGCAATGGTGACCCATTAGGAACCAGGTTTAGACTTGTAACAGGCGAAGCTAGTACTGGAAATTTAACCTTTATCTTGATTCACGAAGGCGATAAAAGTACACCTGAAGCCGATGGAGAGACTGATATAGAAGTTACTTTTAATACAACTATTGAATAAATTCAAATGATTGTAACCTAGCAAAAAGCAACTTCAGCATTAAAAAAAGGCTGTCCTTAATGTTAGCTTGATATTTAAAGTTCTGCGCAAGAATTAATTCTTTAAATATTCATCAACATAAACGGGACAGCTTTTTTTATGCAAAACTATCGAATTTAATACTAAGTGACTTCAATTAAGAATGATTACTTTAGTAAAAATTTTGATTATGACAGAACGAGACCAAAAGCTACTCAAAATCAGACCAGAAGTAGCAAAGGCTAAAGTAGGTGAGATGACATTGAGTTTCGAATCTTTTCAAAATTCAACTTTGAGACGCATTGCAAAATTTCAAAATGACCTTATTTTATGCATGTTTGAAAATTATATCGTTCGCTATAAAAACGCTTACCACAAACTTGGTACTGAAGATAAACTGAGATATATCGAGAATACAGTCAAAAAAGATTCAAAATTTAAAAATCTCATAAGAGGTGTCTTTATGGGTCATTTCACTTTAGATGAATATCAATTTTACAGTGAAAATTCTTCAGAACTAAATAAACGTATTATCAATCTGACTAAAGAACGTCTCCAAAGCCAACTACAACATTTTGAAAGCTACAGTGCGTAAAAATTTAAAACACCTACATTATCCGAAGGCTTTGAAACTGAAACGCAAACCAATTCAGAATCAAATTCCTGGAAAAATTACCTATGTAGGAGAAGAAACCACCGAGGATACAATTATCAATGTGATAAGTTACAATGAAGATGAAGTTGCTTATCATCACAATTGTTCGATAGAAAAAGTACTTCATCTAGTGACCCACGAAACTAAATTTAAGCATTGGATCAATTTTGTAGGAGTGCATGATGTTGAAAAATTATCCAAGCTTGGCTCCTTGCTTAACATACACCCACTGGTACTTGAAGACATTGCCAACACAAAGCAGAGACCAAAACTTGATGAATTTGATGATTATGTATTCTTTGCTTTGAAAATGATTTTTCACAGTGAAAGTGGTTTACTTATCAAAAATCACTTAGGAATTGTATTTAATAAGACTTATATCATTTCTTTTCAACAATCTCAGGACATTATATTTAATTCTATAAGAGAGCGAATTCAAAATAAGGTGGGTAGAATACGGATGAGAGGAACCGACTATTTGTTTTATGCACTTGTAGATGCAGTAGTAGATAATTACTACAACGTCACTGAAACAGTAGAAGAAAAAACAGAAAATCTTGAAGACAGGATCCTATTAGACGCCAACAATGCCTCTACTTCTGAGATACAGCTGCTTAAAAGAGAAATTTTAAGTGTAAGAAAATCGGTGTTTCCTGCCAAAGAGCTCATCAGAAAATTGCATATATCCAAACATAGTTTATATGATAATTCTACAAAGGCCTATATCGCCGATTTATACGATCATATTCTGCAGGTCACTGAAAATGTTGATATCTACAGGGAGATCGTATGGGGATTGATGGATATGTACATGAGTAGTTTGAGCAATAAAATGAACCAAGTCATGAAGGTGCTTACCATCATGTCTACCATATTTATTCCACTTACTTTTATTGCTGGAATCTATGGGATGAATTTCGAATACATGCCAGAACTTGACTACAGGCCTGCATATTTTATTGTAATGGGATTGATGTTTTTGTTGACTCTTGCTCTCATTTATTATTTTAGAAAAAAGAAATGGTTCTAAGCTTTTAATTCAACAGAATTCAATATCAAACCCGAAGCCTGCGCAATATGTTCAAGCTTAATTCTATTTCTCCCATCAATGATGTTTTCGAGTTGCTTTAAATCTATATCTTGTCTTCCAAGATCTATTAAAGCCCCCATCATCAATCGTATTTGTTGGCGCTTAAAGCCTTCTCCAACGACTTTTAAAACATAGCTTGTTTCTGGAAAGAAATTACCGCTATAAATTGAATTCTCAGTCAATTCACAAACATCAATACTCCCTTCTGTTTGAGTTTCTGGATTTGGTCTAAAAGCAAACGAGTAAAAATCATGTGTGCCCTCAAATAATGTGGCTCCTTTTTTCATAAGTTCAATATTTAGGTCTTCTTGAAGATTGACCATAAAAGGAGCGCAAAATGGGTGCATTTTTTCTCTAATACAAAAGAAATAGAGGTATTCTTTGACTTTAGGATGCTGGATGATATTAAAGTCTGCCGTGGTTTCCTCGATACCTAGACATCTGATATCCTGAGGAAGATTTTTATTGAAGAGCTTTAGAAATATGTCAAGATCCAACTCTTCTTCGTAGATAAATAATTCAGCGTAAGTTTGATTTACAGACACCATGGCATCTGTTCTTCCAGCTGCAATGACTTTAAAACGCTTTCCCTCCAGGACGTAATTGAGCGTCTTATTAAGCATGTGTTCAACAGTAAGGACATCGGGTTGTTTTTGCCAACCATGATAACGGAATCCTAGATATTGAAGCTTAATGAGGTAATAAAAGCGTTTATACTGCATAGAAAGCAGGCTAGTAGGTTATTTTTTGGTTCGTTCTTTTAAGATTTTCACCACATCTTCAAGCTTAAATCCTTTTTGCTGAAGTAAAATCAAATAATGAAAAAGCAAATCTGCACTTTCATTCAAAAATAAATCGTCATTATCATCTTTGGCTTCAATAACTACTTCTACAGCCTCCTCACCTACTTTTTGAGCGATTTTATTGATCCCTTTTTCAAACAGACTTGCTACATAACTTTCCTCTGAATTGGATTCTGCTTTACGTTGTTGGATTGTAGTCTCTAATTCTGATAGAAAACCAAACGAAGCTTTGTTGTCTTCTTTCCAGCAAGTATCTGTTCCAGTATGGCAGGTAGGACCATTAGGATGTGCGTAAACGAGCAAGGTGTCGTTGTCACAATCCACTTTTATATCTACTAAGTTCAAAGTATTGCCGCTTTCCTCCCCTTTGGTCCATAGCCTGTTTTTACTTCGGCTAAAGAAAGTCACTAATTTTGTATCCAAGGTTTTGGTGTAGGCCTCATGATCCATGTAGCCGAGCATCAAAACTGTTTTCGTAACAGCATCCTGAACAATGGCTGGGACTAGACCCTCTTTATTTTTAGTAAAATCGATTTTCATAAGTTTATTATTAAATTCTGATAGAGATTCCATTAGCTTGAAGCTCTTTTTTAAGTTCTGGAATTTCAATTTCCTTAAAATGAAAAACACTTGCCGCCAGAGCTGCATCTGCTTTTCCCAGTTTAAATGTATCTTCAAAATGTTTCACATTGCCTGCACCGCCTGAAGCTATAATTGGGATGTGAAGCTCTTCTGATAACTTTGCCAAGGCTTCGTTGGCAAAGCCTGCCTTCGTTCCATCATGATCCATAGAGGTAAACAATATTTCTCCTGCACCCAAATCCTGAACTTCTTTAGCCCACTCAAATAAGTCTATATCTGTAGGTTGCTTCCCTCCTACCAAGTGTACTTTCCAGTTGCCGTCAATCTGCTTGGCATCAATAGCTACGACGACACATTGTGAACCAAAACGCTTAGCAACATCAGAAATCAATTGTGGATTCTTTACAGCAGCAGAATTAATCGACACTTTATCTGCGCCTGATTTCAGAAGTAAAGCAACGTCTTCTACCGATGAAATTCCACCTCCTACAGTGAAGGGGATATTGATATGTCGGGCAATTTCTTCAACCAATTGAGCTAAGGTTTTCCTGCGTTCTTCGGTTGCCGATATGTCTAGAAAAACCAATTCATCGGCATACTCATCAGCATAAATTTTGGCTAACTCAACAGGATCGCCAGCATCACGAAGTTCAACAAAATTGACTCCTTTTACGGTTCTCCCATTTTTGATATCTAAGCAAGGTATAATTCTTTTTGTAAGCAATGTGATATGGTTTAATGTTCTAAAACAAATTTCTCTAATTCTTTTAAACTAATTCTGTTTTCATAAATTGCTTTTCCAATGATAACGCCTTCACAGCCAATTTCAAACACATCGTCCAGATCTTGTAGACTTGAAATTCCACCTGAGGCGATAAGTTTCAAATCCGGATTGTTTTCTAAGATTGATCTATATAATTCAACTGAAGGACCTGCCAGCATTCCATCTTTTGCAATATCTGTTGAAATCACATACTGTATGCCTTCGTTTACAAAGTCACGAATGAACTTTTCAATGTCTAAACCTGAAGTGTCCTTCCAGCCTCCAGTTGCTATTTTTCCATCTTTAGCGTCTGCACCAAGTATTATTTTATCCGCTCCAAATTTTGACACCCAATCCAAAAACAAGGACCTATTGGTTACCGCTATACTCCCACCGGTAATCTGTTGAGCACCACTTTCAAAGGCTATCTTCAAATCCTGATCTGATTTTAAACCACCTCCAAAATCAATTTTTAACTTGGTTTGAGTAGCGATGTTTTCAAGAATTTTATGGTTTACAATATGCTTAGACTTGGCCCCATCCAAATCTACAAGGTGAAGATATTCAATACCGCTAGCTTCAAAAGCCTTGGCGACCTCCAATGGATCTTCGTTGTATACTTTTTTGGTGCTGTAATCACCCTTCGATAATCTTACACACTGACCTTCGATGATGTCTATCGCTGGAATTAATCTCATATTTTCTGTTTACCGTTTTTCTGTTTACTGCTATAGTTGAGTTTTGTAGACTACCTACTTTTTAGTATCAACTAATTACTGTCTACAATTCACTAAAAAGTTTTTTAAAATCTTTTCTCCTAGTTTTCCACTTTTTTCTGGATGAAACTGAACACCGTAAAAATTATTTTTATGAAGAGCAACACTGTATTCCAAGCCATAATCTGAACTTGCGATACTACTCTCATGTAAAGGAACATAGTAACTATGCACCAAATACATATGCGATTGTTCCTCGATCCCTTGAAATAAATCTGTCTTTAGATTGTATATAGTGTTCCAACCAACCTGAGGAACTTTTAAATTGGTTTTAAACTTTATAACATCCACGTCAAATATGCCTAAGCCTTTGGTATGGCCTTCTTCACAGTAGGCACACATCAGTTGCATGCCTAAGCAGATTCCTAAAACAGGCTGTTTTAAATCTGGAATAAGAGTGTCAAGTTCGGTGCTTTTCAACATCGCCATGGCACTACTAGCTTCTCCAACCCCAGGAAAAATCACTCGGTCTGCAGATTTGATGATCTCCACATCACTCGTAAGCTGAGAATCATAGCCCAGTCGCTTTAAGGCGAATTCTATACTTTTTACATTGCCCGCGCCGTAATCTATTATCGCAATTTTCATCTATAGCTGTCCTTTTGTACTTGGTAAAATCATTTTTTCAGCATCGCGCTTCACAGCCATTTTGATAGACTTGGCAAAGGCTTTGAAAATAGCCTCAATTTTATGATGTTCGTTATCGCCTTCTGCTTTTATATTTAAGTTGCATTTTGCACCATCTGTAAAAGATTTGAAAAAGTGCATAAACATTTCTGTAGGCATCTCTCCAATTTTCTCTCTTTTAAATTCGGTGTCCCAAACCAGCCAGTTTCTTCCTCCAAAGTCAATAGCCACCTGAGCTAAACTATCGTCCATTGGAAGACAAAATCCGTAGCGTTCTATACCTAATTTATTTCCTAAAGCCTTTGCAAAAACTTCACCCAAAACAATGGCAACATCTTCAATCGTATGGTGTTCATCCACTTCAAGGTCCCCTTTAGCCTGGAGTTGAATATCAATTTGACCGTGTCTTGCAATTTGATCTATCATATGGTCAAAAAAATGAATCCCTGTAGATATGGTACTTTCTCCCCTACCATCTAAATTAATCGACACCTGGATATCTGTTTCTTTGGTGGTTCGCTTTAAGCTTGCTGTTCTCCTCTCTAACTTCAGAAAACTATAAATTTCTTTCCAAGAACTAGTTCTCAAAGCAATATAAGATTCCAGTTCAGAGTCGGAATTTTCTGTTTCTCCCTCTCCTAAATTCGTTTGATTGTCGATAAAAATACCTTTGGCTCCAAGGTTTTTGGCCAGTTCGACATCCGTCATACGATCTCCAATAACAAATGAATTGTCTAAATCGTATTCCTCTTCAAAGTATTTGGTGAGCAGGCCTGTTTTAGGTTTTCTTGTGGGAGCATTTTCTTCAGGAAAGGTTTTATCGATATAAATATCCTCAAAGTGAACCCCTTCATTCTCAAACGTATGGATAATGAAATTCTGTACAGGCCAAAACGTGTGTTCAGGATAAGCTTTTGTACCCAATCCATCTTGATTGGTAATCATCACCAATTCGTAATCCAATTCTGAAGCTATTTTATTCATATAAGTAAATACTTCAGGATAAAAATCTAACTTCTCGAAACTGTCGATTTGCTCATCCGCTGGTTCTTTAATGAGGGTTCCATCTCGATCTATAAATAATACCTTTTTCATGAATTTAGTTGTTTTAGAACCTTAAGCAAGGTTTGATTTTGCTCTGGAGTTCCTACTGTAAATCTTAAACAATTTTCGCAAAGATGCTGATTTGTTCGGTTTCTGACTACTATTTTTTGTTCTAAAAGCTGCTTGTATCTGTAGTTGGCATTATCCACCTTACAAAGCAAAAAATTGGATTGTGAAGGATAAATATGTTCTATCCAGGTTATATGTTTAAATTGTTCTGAAAGTATTTCACGTTCGGACTTTACAATCTCAACCTGAAACAAATAATTTTCAAAATTTTGAACGACTTCCAAAGCCTTTTTTTGACTTAACTGATTGATGTTGTAGGGAGGCTTAATTTTGTTGAGAACTGAAATAATGCGTTCACTTGCAAAACACATCCCAACACGTATTCCAGCATGTGCAAGAGCTTTAGAAAAGGTTTGAGTAATGATTAGATTAGGGAAATCGTTTAGTTCTGAAATAAAAGAGCTATTGGCTGCAAAATCTATATAAGCTTCATCGATAACAACCAAACCTGAAAACTCGTCAAGAATGGTTTTTATATCATTAATCTGAAGTAAATTACCAGAAGGATTATTTGGAGAACAGATAAAAATCAGTTTTGTGTGCTTGTTTATTGAGGAAAGTACAGAGCTCACATCAATCTGAAATTCTTCTTTCAACGGTACATTTACGGCCTTTATATCATTAAGATTTGCTAGGACTTGGTACATTCCATAAGTTGGAGGCATTGTAATGATCTCGTCTTCTTTAGGCTCACAAAACGCTCTAAAAATTAAATCTAAGACTTCATCACTCCCATTACCCAATAAAATGTTCTCTTTTGGAATTTGTTTTATTTCAGAAATAGCTGTTTTAAGTTCATGTTGATAAGGATCTGGATATCTGTTATAATCAGACCTAAAAGGATTTTCATTAGCGTCTAAAAACAAATAATCCTCAGAATCAGCATTAAACTCATCCCTTGCAGAAGAATATGCAGACATATTCTTCACATTTTTTCTTATCAAATTGTCTAATCTCATTTTCTATTCTGATTTGTTTTCTACCTCGTTTCTTCGTAAAGTCATCGCGTTTTTGTGGGCTTGAAGTCCTTCAGCTTCGGCCATAAGCTCTACAGCTTCTCCAATATGTTTGATGCCTTCCTCTGTAATTTTTTGGTAGGTAATCGCCTTGTTGAAACTGTCCAAATTTACCCCGCTGTATTGTTTGGCGTAGCCATTGGTTGGTAAGGTGTGATTGGTTCCTGAGGCGTAATCTCCCGCACTTTCTGGAGTATATTTTCCTATGAAAACGGATCCTGCATTATTGATGTTCTCTACAAAGTAGTCATCATCTTTCGTTGAAATGATGAAGTGTTCTGGGCCGTAAAAATCAATTAATTCTAAAGCGGAAACTTGGTCTTTTACCAAGACAAATTTAGAATTCTCGATGGCTTTCGAGGCCATTTCTTTCCTTGGTAGATCTTTCAGTTGTTCTTTAATTGCAAGCTTTACTTTATCTATCGTAGCTTCATCTGTAGACACCAAAACCACCTGAGAATCATAGCCATGCTCTGCTTGACTCAATAAATCTGAAGCGACAAAATCTGGATTTGCTGTCTCATCTGCAACTACCAAAAGTTCTGAAGGTCCTGCAGGCATATCAATCGCTACATCAAAGGTAGTGGCCACTTGTTTGGCTACGGTCACATATTGGTTGCCCGGCCCAAAAATCTTATACACCTTTGGGATCGTTTCAGTTCCAAAAGTCATGGCTCCAATGGCTTGGATGCCACCAACTTTGAAAACTTTGTCTATCCCACAAAGTTGAGCAGTGTATAAGGTAACAGGGTTTATTTTACCCTGCTTATCTGGAGGTGTGCATAGTACAATTTCATCACAACCTGCAATTTTAGCAGGAACAGCCAGCATAAGAATAGTAGAGAATAAAGGCGCAGTGCCACCTGGGATGTATAAACCAACCTTTTGAATTGGTTTTTTAGCTTGCCAGCAGGTTACCCCTGGTTGAGTTTCTACCTTTACTGGTTCTGTAATTTGAGCTTTATGAAATTTGTGAATGTTAGCTTTTGCAAGTTGTATTGCAGAGTTTAATTGATCTGATACTTCATCCTGGGCAGCATTGATTTCGGTATCACTTACTTCAAGACTTTTCAAATCTACACCGTCAAACATACTTGTATACTTCAAAACGGCTTCATCTCCACTCTGTTGAATGTTCTTAAAAATATCATCTACAGTAGTTTCAATGTCTTTAAATGTACGGGTTGGTCTTTTCAAAAGTTCAGCCCAGTCTTCTTTCTTTGGAAATTGAATCGTGTTCATCATAATATCATTTTTTCAATTGGACTTACCAGAATACTTTCAGCACCAGCCGATTTTAATTCATCTATAATATCCCAAAATTTTTCTTGTTGAATTACAGTATGTACCGAACTCCAGTTGGTCTCTGCAAGGGGCATCACCGTTGGACTTTTCATACCAGGTAATATTTTAATTATCTCATCGAGTTTATCGTTTGGCGCATTAAGAAGTACATACTTTGAATTTTCAGCTCTTAAAACGGCATCAATTCTAAATAATAACTTATCTAAAAGTATTTGTTTTTCAGCATTTAAAGAAGGGGAACTGGTCAGTACTGCTTCACTTCTTAGGATAACATCAGACTCTTTTAAATTATTTTTGAAAAGAGTACTACCACTTGAAACGATATCACAAATAGCATCTGCAAGACCAATATTAGGAGCAATTTCTACAGATCCATTGATCAAATGAATATTTGCATTCACCTGATGCTTATCTAAATATTTTTGAAGCGTATTTGGATAAGAAGTGGCGATTTGTTTGCCTTCCAGATCTTTCACACCTTTAAGATCAGATTGTTTTGGAACTGCAAGAGACACTTTACATTTAGAAAAACCAAGGCGCTTTTGAATAACAAGGTCTTCACCTTTTTCATGAAGTAGATTTTCTCCAATTATAGCAAGGTCAGCAATTCCATCTCGCAGGTATTGAGGTATATCACCGTTTCGCAAATAAAAAATTTCCATGGGATAATTAGAGGCTTCTACTTTCAATTGGTCTCTACCATTGTTGATTGAAATTCCACAATCCTTTAAAATCTTCAATGATTCATCGTGAAGTCTACCTGATTTTTGAATTGCTATTTTTAACTTTTCCATGTGTTTAATCTTCAAATTTTAAAATTAAAAAACCCGTTAAAGCTTTATGCTCAAACGGGTTCTGTATATGTTTAATATTCTACATATTACATTCCAACCGCAGTGAGCGAGCTAGATAAATAATGATGTAGGTTATGTAATTTCATTGCAATGCAAATTTAAACTAAATATTGATTCAATAAAATGCTTTTGAATTTTTAAGAGAATATTAGTTATTACCTAATATGATGGGCATTCCATCTTTACCAGAACCAATTACAATAACTTTAGAATTTTCCGATTTGGATAGTTCTATAGTAGCTTGTATACCCTTCTCTCTCAAAATTTTATCTGTAAGTGAAGCATTTAATATTTCGTTTGCTCTGGCTTTACCTTCAGCTTCAATTTCCTGACGTCTTTTTTCTTTAGTAGCTTTTTCCAAACGGAATTCATACTCCAAAGACTCCTGCTCTTGCTTCAACTTTCTTTCGATAGCCTGTTTAATCGTAGGCGGTAATGAAACATCTCTAACCAAAATTCTATTTACCTGAACGTATTGATTTTTCAACAATTGTTGAGTTTCATCATACATCTCATTTTGAATAGACTCTCTTTTCTGAGCATATAATTCTTCTGGTTTATAACGACCTACAACAGTTCTTGTTGCGGACCTTACAGCAGGTTGAATAAGACGTGAGATATACTTTTCACCTCTTTCTTTGTGCAATAAACCCAATTGATCGTATGTTGGCTCAAACCAAATGGTTGCGTCTAGCTTGATATCCAAACCATTAGAAGACAATACTTGCATAGATTCATCTATAGTTTGCTGTCTTACTTCGTAAACAAATACGGTATTCCATGGAGCTACTATATGAAATCCTTCTTTGAGAGGAGCTTCATCGGTAACTACACCACCTCCAAAACGTTTAAATAATACCCCGGCTTCACCAGAATTAATATTTACAGTGGAATTGGCAATAAAAATGATTGCGATAACAACCACAATAATTATAGGTACAATCGCTTTTGGTAATCTTTCCATAATAATAAAATTTAAATTAGGCCTTTATATTTCCTATAAAACCATTCTAAACTCAAAGTTAAGGCTAATAAAAGGATAAGCCATTCAAAATTGATTAAACTCTGCGTTTTTTTGATAGATTTTTGAATTGGTTTAGGCTTCTTCTCTTTGAGCTCTGAAATCAATTTAGATCTATTTAAGAATGAAAATATATCCTGATTTTTGACTAGTTTGCTTAAGCTTTTATAGTCAGCGTTTTCGAATTGCATCTCGCTGGAATAGTCTAAGATTTGAAACTTACCTGCTTTGGAAAGTTTTACATCATCACTCTGTATGATGTATGAATAGTCACCAGGTTCAAGCTTTGATAAATCAAATGTGTAGGAGTCTTCTCCTTTGATTAATCTTGATGTCTGAACTTGATCAGAATTCAATTTTTCAATTTTTATATCAAAGTTAAAACGAGTTTCACTTTCAAAATTAGCGTTATAGTAATTTACCTTTATAAAATCATTTGCCCCTGAATTAAGGACTGGGTCTACATCAACTCTAAGTGTGTTTTTCGATTTGGACTGAGCCAAGAATTGAATTATTTTTTGAAAGCTTTGATCAAAATCTGTAAAAGAAGAATTTTCCACAAAATGCCTTGCTCTCCACCTCCAAAAATTTTCCCCAAAAAGTACAGATTGTTTAGCAGCACTTTCAGTTTTAAAAATCCACAAAGGTGATTCCACGTCTATTCCATTAAGTTCCTTATCTAGCAGTACAGAATAGTCTGTAGTGAGCTGAACATCTCCAAATTTGTCTTTGAGAGGGGGATAATTTTTAAAATTCAGATTATTGACAAGAAATAAACTGAAGTCTGGATTTAATCTTGATGAATACTCCTCTGTAGACAGAATCAATTCCTTTTGAAACCCAAGATTCATTTTATTGAGCATTCCATAGTTGGTATGCGATCCACCAATTATAAAATGGTTTATAGACTTTTCTTTAGCCTGAACAATCAAATTTTGAACAATGGCTTGAGGCTGATAAAAAACGATTAAATCATAGCTTAAAATATCTTTGGTTTCGTCTGAAGTTTTATGTTCAAATTCAAGTTCCTTGCTGGATTCCAAAATACGGTTAAAAAATGCAATGTCTGGATGAAGTATATCTGAAATCAGTAGAATTTTTGACCTAGAATCTATGACTTCCGTAGAAACTACTTGTTCATTATTGACTTTATTTTTTTCATCGGATAGAGGTTGTAAGTTTAATTTTAAAAGCTTCACTCCTACTGGTTCAGCACTTACCATAAATTCAGCTTTAGTGGAACCATCTGAAGGTATATCCAGTACTTTGGAAGCTATAACCTTATTATTTTCAAGGAGTGTTAACTTTTGTTTGTTAGCTTTAGCAGTGTTTTGACTGACAAAGATTTCGACAGGAAACTTATTTTTGTAGTAAGCATAAGTATTGACATTAACTAAGTCAATTTTAGAGTCTCTGTAAGTAGCTGTGTCTCCGACAACCAAAACTTTACTAGTAAGATCTGTGTTGAATCTTTTAAAACTATAATCTTCACCAAGCGTTTGATTGCCATCGGTAAGCATTATAAAAACTGTTTCAGGATCATCCAAAGTATTTGCATAATCTATTACTTTAGATATATCTGTAGAAGTTTCTAAAAATGAAAGCGAGTCTGTTATCGATGTCAAGTTTTCTCCAAAGCTAAATAAATCAATATCATAACTTCCATTCAACTCGGTATCGGTCTTCAGTAATGAGATGAAGTCGTTTATTTCAGATGGATCCGATAACTTATTGATGGATTCTGAATTATCAAAAGCAACAACCAGTTTTGGCTTTTCTAGGCTATAGCTAGTAGCATCAATTTGAGGATTGATGATTAATAAGCCTAATAAAAAAAAAGACAAAAATCGAAAGCATGCCAGCACACTTTGAGTTTTGTCTTTACGTATTTTTCGATATAAAATCAATGTCAAACTCAATGCACATGCAAAATTGATGAATAGCAAGAGCAAAAGTTGACTTGTCATGATTGGTAATTAGGTTAACATACCTCCATCTACACTTAAGGTTTGTCCTGTGATGTATGAACTCATATCACTCGCAAGAAATACACAAGCGTTTGCGATATCTTCTGGCTGCCCTCCTCTTTTGAGAGGAATAGCCTGTCTCCAACCTTCTACTGTTTTCTCATCTAGCTGTTCAGTCATTTCGGTTTCTATAAAACCTGGTGCGACTACATTGGAACGAATGTTTCTTGATCCCAACTCCAGAGCGACAGATTTAGAAAAGCCTATAATTCCAGCTTTAGAAGCAGAATAATTTGCTTGACCAGCGTTTCCTTTTATACCAACTACTGAGCTTATATTAATGATGCTTCCATGTCTTTGTTTCAACATTGGTCTCAAAACAGCCTTAGTCAAATTAAAAACTGAATTCAGATTGACTTTAATTACTTTATTAAAATCATCTTCACTCATTCTCATCAATAAATTATCCTTAGTGATTCCAGCATTGTTGATTAAAACATCAATACTGCCAAAATCGTTGATGATATCGTCTGCCAATTTTTGAGCCTGATCGAAATCTGAAGCATCAGATTGGTAAGCTTTTGCGTTTACACCAAAAGTTTTGAGGTGATCTTCAAGTTCTTGAGCAGAGCTAGAAGAAGAGTTGTAAGTAAAAGCAACATTGGCTCCATGTTTTGCAAAAACTTCTGCAATTCCTTTACCTATTCCGCGGCTACCCCCCGTGATGATTACGTTTTTAGAGTCAAGTAATTTCATAAAGCTGTCAATTATACTATAAAAAAGCCCTTGTTATAAACAAGAGCTTAGAAATATGAGTGTTATTTAGATAAAACTTCCGCTACTTTCTTACCAATTTCTGCAGGAGAATCTACGACGTGAATTCCAGAATCTTTAAGAATAGCCTTTTTAGCTTGAGCCGTATCCTCACTTCCGCCTACTATGGCACCGGCATGCCCCATTGTTCTTCCAGCAGGAGCAGTTTCACCAGCAATAAAACCAATAACAGGTTTTTTACTACCACTTTCTTTATACCATTTTGCGGCTTCGGCCTCTAGCTGTCCACCAATCTCTCCAATCATAACCACACATTCTGTATCAGGATCGCCCACAAGCATTTCTACAGCATCTTTGGTTGTTGTTCCTATAATAGGATCTCCACCTATACCTATTGCAGTCGTGATTCCGTAGCCTTCTTTTACCACCTGGTCAGCAGCTTCATAAGTTAATGTTCCTGATTTTGATACAATACCAACTTTTCCTTTTTTGAAAACAAAACCTGGCATAATACCAACTTTAGCTTCTCCAGGTGTAATAACTCCAGGACAGTTTGGACCAATGAGTCTACAATCTTTTCCTTTGATGTAGTCTGAAGCTTTTATCATATCTGAAACAGGAATACCTTCAGTAATTGCTATTATTACTTTAATTCCAGCATCGGCTGCTTCCATGATTGCATCTGCTGCAAATGCAGGTGGTACAAAAATAATAGTTGTATCTGCTCCAACTTTTTCAACAGCGTCCGAAACAGTATTAAAAACTGGCTTTCCCAGGTGAGTAGTTCCACCTTTACCTGGTGTCACTCCACCAACGATGTTAGTGCCGTAATCTATCATTTGTTCAGCGTGAAAAGAGCCTTCACTCCCTGTAAATCCCTGAACAATTATTTTTGAATCTTTATTGACTAAAACGCTCATAAGTTTGTTTAATTTTTGTTGAACAAAAGTAATTTTTTAAGCCGAGCCTTAAAAATTATTAAGTATTTAATTGTTTAATTATGGTCATTTATATAAGATAAAATCCCGTCCAATCCATCATCGCATGGTTGAGACATAATAAAGCCTCTAAATAATTTTTCATCTTTGATCTCCCAAACACTAAAAAAATCGGCGAGACCAATTAAATCTGAGGATTCCAAAGTCTCAACATTGTAGGTAAACCGTGCGCAGACCTTGTTATTTTCTTCAATAAGGTGAGAAAATTCCGGGGACATATTTTCAAACGATTTACCCATTTCAAAAGACATTGACTTGAATTTTTCAAAATCAAATTGAAAGAATCCTTTACTGCTATTCCAGTCTATCTTTATCTCTGGGTGAATGTATTTTTCGAAATCAGCCTTGTTCTTATAATATTTGGAGGTGAAGAAGCCAGTGACTAAATCTTTATTGGAGGTACTCATAAATTTTTCAATTTTTGAATGATATCTGGTATTCTATTGATGTATGCTAGTTCTCTATATTTTTTTCTAATGTCATCTGCAGGATAACCAAAATAAGTCGTGTTTGGTTTCAAATCTTTGCTAATTCCTGACTGAGCAAGAATAATTGCTTTTTTACCAATGTTCAACCCACTGGCTATGCCCACTTGTCCCCAAATAGTAACTTCATCTTCTATGACTACACAACCCGCAATCCCCACTTGAGAAGCAATTAGACATTTTTTACCGATAACGGTGTCGTGTCCAACCTGTACTTGGTTGTCAATTTTGGTACCCTCTCCTATTGAAGTTACACCTGAAACTCCTTTATCTATAGTACAAAGCGCTCCAATTTCAACATGATCTCCAATTTTGATACTACCACCTGAAAGGAGTTTATCGTGATGAGTTGGTCTGTTTTTGTAATAAAAAGCATCTGCTCCAAGAACTGCACCAGCGTGAATCTGAACGTTATCCCCTATTTCAACACCATCGTAAATTGAAACATTGCTATGAATAAGACAGTTTTTTCCAATTTTTACTCGATTGCCAAGAAAAACATTGGGTTGTATGATTGTATTTTCGCCAATTTCTGCTGAATCTGATATCGCTTGACTTGAGGCTTCAAATGGTGAAAAATGCTTTGTAATCTTATTAAAATCTGTAAAAGGATCTTCTGAAATCAAAAGTGCTTTTCCTTCAGGGCATTCTACTTTTTTATTAATCAATACTACTGTGGCTTTAGACTCTAAAGCCTTATCGTAATATTTAGGATGGTCTACAAAAACAATATCACCCTGTTCTACAACGTGTATCTCGTTGATTCCTAAAATTTCAAAATCAGGTTTACCAACATATTCAGCATCAATAAGCTCAGCAATATGTTTTAAGTTTTGTGGTTGGGGAAACTTCATTTAGGTCTCTTATTCTTTAATTCGCTCCTTGTAAGTCCCTTTCTCAGTTTCAACTTTCACTTTATCACCTTCGTTAATAAATAAAGGAACATTGACTTCTGCTCCAGTCTCCAAAGTAGCAGGTTTTGTTGCGTTAGTTGCTGTATTACCTTTTAGACCAGGTTCAGTTTGAGTAACTTCCAAAACTACGTGAGGAGGCATATCTACTGATAAAGGCATATTGTCTTCGGTGTTGATTAAAATAGTCACCACTTCACCTTCCTTAAGCAAGTTTGGCATATCCAAAGCAGCTTCAAGCAGTCTGATTTGGGTAAAATCTTCAACATTCATAAAGTGATAAAATTCACCTTCCTGATACAAAAACTGATACTTATGAGTTTCAACTCTTACTTCTTCTATTTTGTGACCTGCAGAAAACGTATTGTCGATGACCTTACCTGTAGTAACACTTTTAAGTTTAGTCCTTACAAATGCTGGACCTTTACCTGGTTTCACATGAAGAAATTCTGTGACTTTAAATATATCGTGGTTGTATCTGATGCACAATCCATTTCTGATGTCGCTTGTTGTAGCCATAAGTTATTTAATTTGAAAAATATCCTTTCATGATTCCTCTTTGGGAATCTTTTATAAACTGAAGTATTTCGTCTCGTTCTGGAGTTGCTTCCATTTCAGCTTCTATAATAGAAACTGCCTGGGTATTGTTATAGTTTTTTTGATAGAGAATTCTATATATATTCTGAATTTCTCTTATTTTATCTGTATCAAATCCTCTGCGACGTAATCCTACAGAATTTATTCCAACATAAGATAAGGGTTCTCTACCAGCTTTTACGAAAGGGGGTACATCTTTTCTTACCAAAGACCCACCCGTAATAAAAGCGTGGCGCCCAATGCTACAAAATTGCTGAACGGCTGCCATTCCCGCAAGAACAGCATAATCGCCAACAACTATATGTCCAGCCAATGTGCTGTTGTTTGAAAAAACACAATTATCACCTACGATACAGTCATGAGCAATGTGACAATACGCCATGATCCAACAATTTTTGCCAACCTTGGTTTTCTGTTTATCACTAGTGCCCCTGTTTATAGTGACACATTCTCGTATGGTCGTGTTATCTCCAATTTCGGTGATGGTGTCTTCGTCTTCGAATTTTTTATCTTGAGGAACGGCAGAAATGACAGCACCAGGAAAAATACTAACGTTCTTTCCAATGCGTGCGCCTTCCATTATAGTTACGTTTGAGCCAATCCAAGTGCCTTCGCCAATTTCTACATTATTATGAATAGTAGTAAAAGGCTCTATCACTACATTTTTGGCAATTTTAGCTCCTGGATGAACGTATGCTAGGGGTTGATTCATGTTATTTTGATTTTACAATTTGAGCCATGAGTTCAGCCTCACAAGCTAATTTGTCATTGGCGTAGGCATAACCTTGCATATGACAAATTCCACGACGTATTGGGGATATAAGTTCCAGTTTAAATATAAGAGTATCTCCTGGAACTACTTGTTGTTTGAATTTTACATTATCAATTTTGATAAAATAAGTCAGATAGTTTTCAGGATCTTCGACAGTACTCAATGCTAAAATACCTCCAGTTTGAGCCATAGCTTCAATCTGAAGAACTCCAGGCATCACTGGCTTCCCTGGAAAATGACCCACAAAAAATGGCTCATTCATGGTAACATTTTTAGTCCCGATAACCGATTTATCTGTTAATTCAAAAATTTTATCTACAAGCAGGAAAGGAGGTCTATGCGGAAGTCTATTCATGATCTCCGTTACATCGTAAAGCGGAGCTCTATTGAGGTCAAATTTAGGTACTTTATTGCGTTTTTCAGTTTTAATAATTTTAGCCAGTTTTTTGGCAAATTGAGTGTTGATGTAATGACCTGGCTTATTAGCGATAACCTTCCCTCTGATATGGGTTCCAACTAAAGCTAGATCTCCAATAACATCCAACAACTTATGCCTTGCAGCTTCATTTGGATAATGAAGTGTAAGGTTATCCAAAATTCCATTAGGCTTTACAGAAATTTCATTTTTGCCGAAAGCTTCTTTGAGCCTCACCATTGTGTCGGGTGATAGTTCTTTATCAACGTAAACTATAGCATTATTGAGGTCTCCTCCTTTTATAAGTCCGTTGGCAAGCATAGCTTCAAGTTCGTGTAAAAAACTAAATGTTCTCGAATCCGAAATTTCTTTTTTGAAATCACTCATCGTATTCAAGTAAGCGTTTTGAGTACCCAGAACTTTTGTTCCAAAATCTACCATAGTGGTAACTTGATACTCATTGGCTGGCATAACGATGATTTCTGAACCTGTTTCTTCGTCTTTAAAGGAAATCACATCTTTCACGATAAACTCATCTCTTGGAGCATCTTGCTCCTCTATCCCCGCTTTTTCCAGAGCTTCTATAAAAAATTTCGAAGAACCATCCATGATAGGTGGCTCTGAAGCGTTCAATTCTAAAATAATATTATCGATTCCTAAACCAACGCAAGCAGCAAGGACATGTTCAGAGGTTTGGATAATTACACCATTTTTTTCTAAACTGGTTCCTCTATCTGTGTTGGTAACAAAATTTGCATCAGCCGGGATAATTGGCTCTCCTTCAAGATCAATTCTTTTGAAAGCGAATCCATTATTGACAGGGGCTGGCTTGAATGTTAATGTTACATTTTGACCTGTATGAAGTCCAACTCCATGGAGTGACACTTCTTCTTTTATAGTAGTCTGATTAATGGTTTTCATTCTTAGGAAGTTGTTTTTCAATGTTGTCTATGCGGCTTATAATTTTAGGTAAATTTCTGAAATGAACATAGGATTTATTGAAATCACTATATCCAAAAGCTGGCGAACCCTGTATGGCTTCGTCATCTTTAATATTTCTTCCTACTCCCGTTTGGGCTTGTATTTTAACACGGTCACCAATTTTGATATGTCCAGCGACTCCTACCTGACCACCAATTAGGCAATTTTTTCCGATTTTAGTAGAACCAGCAATGCCTGTTTGAGCAGCTATAGCGGTATGCTCACCTATTTCAACATTGTGTGCGATTTGAATTTGATTGTCCAATTTCACACCTTTTCTAATGATAGTTGATCCTAGAGTTGCTCTATCTATGGTTGTTGCAGCACCAATATCAACATGGTCTTCAATAATAACATTACCTATCTGAGGGATTTTAGAATACTCTCCATTATCTGATGGAGAAAACCCAAATCCGTCCGCGCCTATTATAACTCCGCTGTGAAGCGTACAATGATTCCCAATTTGTGTTTCAGAATAAATCTTACTTCCTGCAAAAATAGTCACGTGATCTCCAATGTGTACATTGTCACCAATGTAGACATTTGGGTAGATTTTTACTTTGTTGCCAATCACTACATTTTCTCCAATGTACGTAAAAGCCCCAATGTAAGGCTCATCACCTAGTTGAGCTGAATCTGATATTGAACTTGGAGTTTCAATTCCTTTTTTATCGAGTTTTATTTGATTGTAAACCTCCAATAATTTTGAAAAGGCCTCATATGAATCCTCCACCTTAATAAGTGTGGTGGATATAGGCTGGCTTTTCTCAAAGCTT
Organism: uncultured Mesohalobacter sp.; assembly: GCA_964577705.1. Taxonomy (GTDB): domain Bacteria; phylum Bacteroidota; class Bacteroidia; order Flavobacteriales; family Flavobacteriaceae; genus Psychroflexus. The sequence goes on along the minus strand of CAZOAD010000010.1, from coordinate 1,737 downwards.
TTGTTAACTATGCAAATGCTAGCTTGGGTTTCATAAATGTAAGAGGTGTATTTTGGATTGGATAAGAAAGTAAGCGAACCTTCTTTACCCTCCTCTATCTTGGAAAGCTTATCAACTTCAGCATCGGGATTACCCTCGATGACTCCGTCTAATATATCTGCTATTTGTTGAGCTGTAAATTTCATTCTGGCAAAAATAGAAAAAAACGGTTAATTATAGGATTTTGGGTAACATATGTAATATTTGATAACCGTTTTTGAAAGCGCTTTTAAATTCAACTGGTCTGAAGCTGAAGATACATCCTTGATTTTTCCATTTTTATACCAAATATTAATATGTTCTTTATCAGGTTGGTAAGCCAGGTTTGATGTAGATCCTTCAAAAACAAAATACTTAGCTTCAGATTCTGAAATATTGAAATTCTTTTGAACTTTTTTTAAGTACTCTTCTATTTTTTGAGGATTAATGGGCTCATTTTTTAATTTGAGTTTTAGTAAATCCCGGTTGATCAACATTTGACTCAGTTTGCTCAAGACAAAATCATTATGATTTTGCCACACTTTTAAGGCTGAAATGATATCATAATCATCAAGTTTTGAAAAGAGTTCTAGAATAGAATCATCAAAATTTTCAGAATCAATTCTGTTTCTCAAAAAATAGTTTAATGTCGAATTATCAATCGACTCTTCCGTAGTTTCAAAAACAAACTTAGCTCTTCGAAGCAACCTGATAAGGATTTGCTCCGCACATAAGCTAGTCTTATGTAAATACACTTGCCAATACATCAGCCTTCGAGCTACTAGAAATTTTTCTATAGAATAAATTCCCTTTTCTTCCACTACCAGCTCATCATCTACTACATTCAGCATATTGATTAATCGCTCACTATTTATGTTTCCTTCAGCTACACCTGTATAAAAACTATCCCGTTTCAAATAGTCTAAACGATCTACATCCAATTGACTCGATATAAGTTGGCATAAAAACTTTTTATCATGATTCCCTCTAAAAATGTTTATAGCTAAAGTCAGTTGACCATTGAATTCTAAATTCAATTTATTCATAAACTCCAAAGAAATGTATTCGTGAGACAAATCACTTACGATAGAATGCTCTAAAGCATGAGAAAAAGGACCATGACCAATATCATGAAGTAGAATAGCAATGAGAACAGCCTCTTCCTCTTCATCCGATATTTCAATGCCTTTAGATTTCAAAATATCTACAGTTTTCTTCATAAGATGAAGACATCCCAAAGCGTGATGAAATCTGGTATGGTTGGCTCCAGGATAGACCAAATGGGATAAGCCCATCTGGGTGATACGTCTTAATCTCTGAAAGTAAGGGTGTTCAATTAAGTCAAAAATTAAAGGACTCGGAATGGTAATAAATCCATAAATAGGATCGTTTATTATTTTAAGTTTGTTCCTTTGGTTCAATTCGAAAAATTTTAAACAAATATACAGCTATATATGGCAAAGGTAAAAGTACTTTGGGTAGATGATGAGATTGACTTATTAAAACCACATATTCTGTTTTTAGAACAAAAATCCTATGCTGTCACCACTTGTCAAAGTGGATCTGAAGCCATCGATATTATAAAAGACGAGTTGTTTGATATCGTTTTTTTAGATGAAAACATGCCTGGCTTAACAGGACTTGAAACATTAAACGAAATCAAAGCAATACGAAGCGACCTCCCAATAATTATGATTACTAAAAGTGAGGAAGAGTATA
>CAZOAD010000009.1:37026-57618 GCA_964577705.1 uncultured Mesohalobacter sp. | reverse complement strand
GACATCTTTTTGATCTAGGTTTTCTTTCGTCTTTTGTGGAGCTTTTAATTCTGGAGTAACAAAGTCAGCTTGTCTCACCAAATCGTTAATCATACCTTGTAATCCCATTTCACGTCCATCATCTGGAGAATAAATCCTGGTAATTCCATAGGCCATCAATTCCTCTATTTCTTCAGTAAGGATGACTCCACCACCTCCGCCAAAGATCTTAATATGACCTGCTCCTTTCTCTTGAAGCAAATCATACATGTATTTAAAATATTCATTATGCCCCCCTTGATAGGACGTCATCGCAATAGCATTCACATCTTCCTGGATTGCAGTATTAACCACTTCTTCTACACTTCTGTCATGACCTAAGTGAATGACTTCAACGCCAGTCGACTGGATGATCCGACGCATCACGTTGATGGATGCATCGTGCCCGTCAAAAAGTGAGGCAGCTGTAACGATTCTTATTTGGTGTTGTGGGGTATATGGTTTTTGTTGCTCCATTATAGGGTTGAATTATAAATAATTTTAAGTGGGTGAAATTACGAAATATTCAATTTATAGCTTAGTATTTAAGTTTAGAATAACGAAAAGATAAGCAGTTGTTTCAGAAAGGCTTTATATTTACAAACTGACTTAAACCTACTTTTATGAAACGCCTTTTCTTGGTTCTACTAATAACACTTTCTTTTATTTCTTGCGCGGAGCTTCAACAAATTTCTAGAGAAATTGCTAATTCCGGAGTGATTAGCGAACAACAAATAGCAAGTGGGCTTCAACAAGCTTTATCTAAAGGAGTGGATGAGCAAGTCTCGAAACTGACAAAACAAGACGGTTTTTATAGTAACTCCCTAGTAAGAATTGGTCTCCCCGATGAATTATCCAAGGTAGAAAGTACCCTTAGAAGACTTGGGCTAGATAATTTAGCAGACGAAGGAATAAAAGCCCTCAACACTACTGCTCAACAAGCGGTAAAAGAAGCAACCCCCATATTTTTGAGCGCTATCCAAGACATGACCTTTGTAGAAGCGAGAACTATTCTACTCGGCGATAAAAATGCCGCTACTTCATATCTAAAGGAAAGGACTCAAGCTGAATTGTATGAGAAATTTGAACCTATTATTAAAGACAATTTTCAAAAAGTAGGTGCAGATCAAATTTGGCAAAATGTGATCCAGAGATACAATCAGGTTCCATTCACAGACCAAGTGAATCCAAATCTAACAGACTATGTCACAAATGAAGCACTAAAGGGAGTGTATAAAATGATTGAAATTGAGGAAGAACAAATCAGGAACGACGTAATGGAAAGAAGCACAGAATTGCTGAGACGTGTTTTTGCTTTACAGGACTAGATTGATTTGAGCTGATAAGAAGGACGTTCTAAGCTTTTTATAAAATCAATTACTCGAGTATTGAAAACTTTAGGTTGTTCTACATTTACGACATGCCCACAATTCTTTAATACAAACAGCTTTGCTTCGCTATGTGTTTCAGCGATCTTTCTCACCGCTGGTAAAAACAAATAATCCTGCTCACCCATCATATATAATGAAGGAATATCGATTGCTTTTTGTCTAAAGAATTTTAAGAGTGGGTTAATTTCAGAAGTGAGCTTAAACCATCTGATAAATTCTTTTTGATATAGTTTCTTGGCTTCGTTAACGAAAAGATTTCTTGACTTCTTATGATTTTTCCTAGGCATAATGATAAATGCAAACAACTTATACAAGATCATGTAAGGAACGACTGATTTGAATATAACACCAACATTCATAAGGAATCTGGATCTTACATTCATTTTCATAATAGCCCCGCCCATAATCATACTAGATACGCGATCTGGATAATTTTCTGCTAGATTTCTGATAAGAATTGTGCCAAGAGAAATCCCAACGAAATGAGATTTCTGAATAGAATTGACATCTAACACTTCAATAATATCATTGGTTATCGCATCAAAGGTATAATTTTCGTCAAGCGAATCCTGAAGCTTAGGATTTGAATTTCCATGACCTCTTAAGTCTAATAGCAGAACATTAAAATGTGATTTGAAAGACCTGAGTTGCTTAAACCATATAGAAGAACTGCCACCAGCACCATGAACAAAGGTCACCCATTCTTTTGAGGACTTATGATAATATGTGCTGTGATGAATCAATAAATTAATTTTTGTAAATATACACAGGAAATTTATCTTTAGAAGAAACTCTTAAAACCCTATCATAATTTTATAATTTGTCTCTGAGTTTTTCAAAGTAATCAAAGGCTTTCATCAATCTAGACCCATACCAGCTAAAGTATTCACCATTAACCACCTCTATTTTATCAGAATCTAACTTAAACTCTTTTTTATGCTGGTCTTTAAATGGAAAAGGCTCGGATGATAACAGAACATAATCAACGTCGTTTAGATTATGAATATCAACTTCAGGATATCTTTCCAGGTTTCTATAAACGTTTTCAAAATTATTGAGTCCCAACATATAATCTATAAATGTAGAGGAAGCAGCAACCATCCATGGATCTCTCCATATAAAATAAGCCACTCTCAATTTTGGTTGATGTTCAATATTCTTTCTGAATTTAATAAAACCAGACTGAATGTTTTCAATAAGTGTATTTCCTTCGTCATCTATCTTGAAAATCTGACTCAACTTTTTGATCAGGTCAATTAAATCTTCAATCTTATTAATATCACTTACATACACGGGATTTCTTTTTGATAACTCCATGATATCATCAAAGTCGTTCTCCTCTTTATTGGCTAAAATAAAATCAGGATTTAAGCTTTCAATTTTATCGATTTTGATGGTTTTGGTCCCTCCAATAACTTCTGCAGTATTCCTAATGTAGTCTGGATGGACACAAAATTTTGTAACCCCAACAAGTCTATTTTCCAACCCCAAATCCACAAGCATTTCGGTAAGACTTGGCACCAGACAAACTATCCGACTGGGGATTTTATCTATATGTACGTCTCTATGTAGTTGGTCTTTCATTTAATATTTCTGTATACTTTAAAAACTCAAATTTAAAATTACGAAATGTGGAATTTACAAAATAAAAAACCCTGTTAATCCGGTATTTCAGGAACAGGGTTATCGTATTCAGACTTCAAATATCAAGTCTTGATATGCTGTACTATTTATGCGGACGGTGCCCATGAAGAGCAAAGCATCCCAGGTGCCGCTTTTGATGGGTGTGCACAACTTGAAGTCTCATGTTTGTTACAATTTACACAACTTCTCTCATTTTTAAGTTCTGCTTTCATATCAAATTGATCACAGGTATATTTTTGAGAGACCAATACTTCGTGTTTACTGCAAAATGCATTTTCGACTAGGTTAACACAGTTGCTGCAATTGTTTGCGAATCTTATAGCCATAACATTTAGTTTTTAAAATTGATTAATATTTTTGTCTAATATAAATAGAAGATGAAGCCTAAATGTTAAAAACTAAACAAATCGCCATAATACATCTTTGGACTGATTAAAAATAAAAAGCACCTGTTTTTCAACAAGTGCTTTTTTAATTGCGATAAAAAGTTAGAATTTATTTTACTTGGTCGACTACAGCTTTAAAAGCTTCAGGATTGTTCATAGCTAAATCCGCAAGGACTTTTCTATTCAACTCAATATTGTGAGCTTTTACTTTTCCCATAAATTGAGAATAAGACAAACCATGTAATCTCGCAGCAGCATTAATTCTTATGATCCAAAGTGATCTAAAATTTCTTTTCTTGGTTTTGCGGTCTCTATAAGCATATAACATTGCTTTTTCGACAGCATTCTTGGCTACTGTCCAAACGTTTTTACGACGTCCGTAGTACCCTTTAGCTTGCTTCATTATTTTTTTACGTCTGGCTCTGGAAGCGACAGAATTTGTTGATCTTGGCATAATTTAAAGTTTTTTGTAGTAGGCAGTTCATTTGAACATTTTATGAGCCTAACTCCATGGATTAATAATTAACCTTGTTTGCTTATTTTAAGCGTAATTGAGTTTTGATGCTATGCTCGTCTGCTTTATGAACTAAAGTATTATGAGTTAACTTCAACTTTCTCTTTTTTGACTTTTTAGTCAAAATGTGACTTTTGAATGCATGTTTACGTTTTATTTTACCGGTTCCGGTAATTTTAAAACGCTTTTTAGCACTCGACTTTGTTTTCATCTTAGGCATCTGGAATATATATTTGGTTTATCGCAATTATTTTTTAGAAATTGGGGCAAGGATCATAATCATTCTTTTACCTTCCAATTTAGGCATTTGCTCAACTTTAGCTAAATCTTCTAAATCTTGGGCTAGTCTCAAAAGTAAGATTTGACCTTTATCTTTAAAAACTATAGAACGTCCTTTAAAAAATACAAATGCTTTTAATTTGGCACCATCTTTAAGGAATTTCTCAGCATTTTTCTTTTTAAATTCGTAATCGTGATCGTCTGTATTGGGACCAAAACGAATTTCTTTGACAACTACCTGAGTTGTTTTTTGTTTTAAAGCTTTCTCTCTCTTTTTTTGTTCATACAAGAATTTCTTGTAATCCATAACTTTACAAACAGGAGGATCAGCTTTAGGTGATATTTCTACTAGGTCAAGTTCTTGTTCTTCGGCCATGGCCAAAGCTTCTTTGAGAGAATAGATATCTACCTTTACATTCTCACCGACAACACGAACCTTGGGAGCTCTTATCTTGTCGTTGATCTTGTGAGGGTTTTCTTTAATTTGCCTCGGTGCCTGTCTTGATTTTTTTCTACGTATTGCTATGGCTAAATATTTTTTTAATTAAACTTCAAATTTATAAATTTCTTTTTCTGTTTCTGCATTTATAATCTTAGCAAAGCTTTCAATAGGCATCTCACCTAGATCATCTCCACCGTGTTTTCTTACGGATACGGTTGCGTTCTCTACTTCAGCTTCACCTATGATAAGCATGTAAGGAACTTTATTCATCTCAGCCTCACGGATTTTCTTACCCATGGTTTCACCTCGATTATCAAATGTGGCGCGAATTTCGTGTTTTTTAAGTAAACTTAAAACTTTTTTAGAATAATTTTCATATTTCTCACTGATTGATAGGATAGTAGCTTGTTCAGGCATTAACCATAATGGGAAATTTCCACCAGTATGCTCTATCAAGATAGCTATGAAACGTTCAAGACTGCCAAATGGCGCTCTGTGAATCATCACAGGCCTGTGCATTTCATTATCACTGCCTTTGTATTCTAGTTCAAATCGCTCTGGAAGGTTGTAGTCTACCTGTATAGTTCCCAATTGCCATTGTCTTCCTAGAGCATCCTTGACCATAAAGTCTAATTTTGGTCCATAAAAAGCCGCTTCTCCGGTCTCTACCTTATAGTTTAAGCCTTTTTCTTCAGCAGCACTCAAAATGGCAGCTTCAGCTTTTTTCCAATTTTCGTCAGAACCTATATATTTTGATGGATTCTCGGGATCTCTAAGTGAGACTTGAGCCGTAAAATTTTCAAAGCCTAATGAACCAAATACATAAAGCACCAGATCTATTACTTTTTTAAACTCTTCATCCAATTGTTCTGGGGTGCAGAAAATATGCGCATCATCCTGAGTAAAACCTCTTACTCGTGTAAGCCCGTGTAATTCGCCACTTTGCTCATAACGGTAAACAGTACCAAATTCTGCGTAACGCTGTGGTAAATCTCTGTAACTCCAGGCCTGAGAATTAAAAATTTCACAGTGATGAGGGCAATTCATAGGCTTCAACAGGTATTCTTCACCATCCTGAGGTGTTTTGATAGGTTGAAAACTATCCTCTCCATACTTTTGAAAATGACCAGAAGTCATGTATAATTCCTTTTGCCCGATGTGTGGAGAGACTACTTGTTGATAACCTGCGGCTTCTTGAGCATCCTTCAAAAATTTCTCTAACCTATCTCTCAGAGCTGCTCCTTTTGGCAACCATAGCGGCAAGCCTTGACCTACTTTTTGAGAGAAGGTGAATAGCTTAAGCTCTTTACCGAGCTTCCTGTGATCGCGTTTCTTAGCCTCTTCAAGGAGAGCTAGGTATTCTTTTAGTTCTTTCTGCTTTGGGAATGATATTCCATAAATCCTAGTGAGCTGAGGATTATTCTCATCCCCTCTCCAGTACGCCCCTGCAATATTCATCAACTTGACAGCTTTGATAAAGCCTGTGTTAGGAATGTGTCCTCCTCGACACAAATCGGTAAAGTCATCATGATTACAAAATGTAATTTCTCCATCCTCAAGATTCTCGATCAATTCAACTTTATATGGATTGTTTTCTGATTTATAATGATTTAACGCATCAGATTTTGAAACTTCACGCATTTCAAAGTTATGCTTACCTCTAGCCAGTTCAAGCATTTTGGCTTCTATCTTTGGAAAATCATGTTCTGAGATCACTTCACCATTGAGATCCAAATCATAATAAAATCCGTTTTCTATGGAAGGACCTATGGTCAGTTTCACTTTAGGATATAATTTCTGAACAGCCTGAGCTAAGACATGGGCTGTTGAATGCCAAAAGGCTTGCCTTCCTTCATCGTCATTGAAGGTTAAAAGCATCAAATTACCATCCTCATGAAGTGGCGTCGTGGTTTCTACAATCGTATCATTGAATTTTGCAGAAATCACATTCCTAGCTAAACCCGCACTTATACTTTGCGCCACATCCATAGGAGTTGCTCCCTTCTCGTATTGCTTTACACTCCCATCTGGTAAGGTAATATTGACCATTGATATTGATTTTGAGCAAAGATACTAGGTTAATATTTCTTTGCAACATGAAATTTGGTTTGTTTGAGCCTTTATTCCATTAATAGCAAAGATTTTTAAAATCACAAAACCACTTTCGAAAAAGTGGTTTTGTGAGTAGACTCATGTATGATAATTTACTTTATCATCTTAAAACTTCTTTCTACAAAGTCAGTGAGCTCCTCACCCTTCAATAGGTTTTGAGAAAGCAAAGCCAAATCCAAAGTTTGCTTGATTAAAGACTCCTTCTTTTTATCCTCCTTAACTTTTAAGATTTTTGAAATTAATGGGTTATTGGTATTTACAACCAGATTATACATTTCTGGCATGTTTCCCATTCCAAACATTCCTCCGCCTCCAGTCTGTTGCATCTCTTTCATTCGGCGCATAAACTCTGGCTGAGTAATCATCACCGGAGCAGTATCAGAGTCTAAAGCTTCCAGTTGAACGGTATACTTTTCTTTTGGTACAACGGTTTCAAAACTTGTTTTCACAGCTTCTTTTTCTTCGTCTGAAAGTTTAGAAACTTGTTCTGAATCTTTTTTGATCAAGTTTTCAACGTGATCGCTATCCACTCTTACAAAAGAAACTTTTTGTTCGTTCTCCTGCTCTAATTTTTGAATCAAGTGAGATACTATTGGTGAATCTAGAAGCAATACTTTATAACCCTTTGCTTCTGCTCTTTTGATATAACTATGTTGGCTGTCTTTATTGGAAGCATATAAAACGACTAGTTTACCATCTTTATCGGTTTGCAACTCTGAAATATCATTTTTGAGTTCGTCATACGTGTAGTATTTGTTTCCGGTAGTTGGATATAAGGCGAATTTTTGAGCCTTTTCAAAAAATTTGTCTTCAGACAACATTCCGTATTCAATCACAACTTTAATGTCGTTCCATTTTTTCTCAAAATCCTCCCTGTTATCATTGAATAGAGATTTCAGCTTATCTGCTACTTTTCTGGTGATGTAACTCGAAATTTTCTTCACTGCACCATCAGCTTGAAGATAAGACCTGGAAACATTCAATGGTATATCTGGAGAATCAATAACACCCTTCAGCATGGTTAAAAATTCCGGGACAATGCCTTCAACATTATCGGTTACAAATACCTGATTTTGGTAAAGCTGTATTTTATCTTTTTGAATTGACAAGTCATTGGTCAACTTTGGAAAATACAGAATACCTGTCAGATTAAATGGATAGTCCACATTCAGATGAATATGAAACAATGGTTCCTCAAATTGAGAAGGATATAATTCTCTATAAAATGAGTTATAATCCTTTTCTTCCAGTTCTGTTGGCTGTTTGGTCCAGGCCGGATCAGGATTATTGATGATATTATCAACCGTTACCTTTTTTGGTTCTTCGTCTTCCTTCGCATCATCGGCTTTAGGAAGTTCTTTTTCCTTAGTTCCAAATTTGATAGGAACTGGCATAAATTTATTATACTTTACAAGAAGCTCATTGATTCTATGATCTTCTAAAAATTCCTTTTCATCATCATTGATATGCAGGATAATTTCTGTACCTCTTTCAGTTTTATCGCTATCCTCTAGTGTGAACTGAGTGGTGCCTTCGCAAGTCCAGTGTGCAGCTGGCTCATCTTTCCAGGATTTGGTATTGATCTCGACTTTATTTGCTACCATAAAGGCAGAATAAAACCCTAAACCAAAGTGACCAATAATTCCTGTATCTTTAGAATCAGAATCTTTATATTTTTCTAAAAATTCCTGAGCTCCAGAAAAAGCTACCTCATTGATATATTTTTCAACTTCCTCTTTCGTCATTCCCACACCTTCATCGATGATGTGAAGTGTTTGGTTGTCTTTATCGATCTTAATCTCAATCTTAGGTTGACCAACATCTATTTTTGCTTCTCCTATTCTTACCAAGTGGTTTAACTTAAGCGTTGCATCGGTTGCGTTTGAGATCAGCTCTCTTAAAAATATTTCGTGGTCGCTGTAAAGAAACTTCTTGATCAGTGGAAATATATTCTCAACTGATACATTAATATTACCTGTAGCCATATGATTTGTATTTAATTTTAAAATGATATAACAAACCAAATACCGTAGGTTCTTTTGTGACAAACTGACAGAAAACATCAGATTTAACAAAAGATTTCGTTTAAAGTTGAAGCTGTAACATTAAACAATAATTATATTTGTATGTAAATAATTTATTATGGCACCTAAAGCAAAAACTGAGAAAAAAATATCTAAAATTGATATATTAACTCATTATATGGATCATGTTCTGGAACACGAACACAGGCCAAAATCAGTTTACAAATTTGCCAAAGATCATAAATTTGAAGAAAAAGATTTCTACAAATATTTTGGAAATTTTCAGGCGCTGAGAGAAAACATTTGGGAAACTTTTTTTGAGAATGCACACAACCTAATGAATAATAATAAGGAGGTCGATAAGTATAGTAGTAGAGAAAAAATGCTGACTTTTTTCTATACTTTTTTTGAAATTCTTACTGCCAATAGAAGCTATGTACTGTATGTTCTTGAAGAAAACGAAGACCAATTAAAGAATTTAAAGCAACTTAAAGGTTTAAGAAGGCATATTAAATCTTTTGCTAAAGATCTAATTGAAGATGATAATGATGAGAAATCCTATAGCTTTTTAAAGAGAAATGAGAGCATCTATTCTGAGGGAGCATGGATTCAATTTTTGTTTTTACTCAAGTTTTGGAAAGATGACAAGTCAGCAGATTTTGAGAAGACAGATGTAGCGATTGAGAAATCTGTGAATACGATTTTTGATGTCTTCGATAACACCCCTTTAGAGAAAGTATTCGATTTCGTAAAATTTCTCTACAAAGAATCAATGAAGTAAGACATGAAAACAATAGATAAAATTCCTACAGGAAAATTTAGTCGTACTTCAAAACTTATTGGTACAGGAACCAAAATTGGTGCGAACTATTTAAAATATTATTCCAAAAAAGCCTTTAATCCAGAGCTCACCAGAGATGAGTTAGATGAAGATAACGCAACCGATATTTACGATGGGTTAAAAAACTTAAAGGGAAGCGCACTTAAGGTTGCTCAAATGCTTTCCATGGAAAAAAGCTTATTACCCAATGCTTACGTGGAAAAGTTTAGTTTAGCTCAATTTAGTGTTCCGCCATTATCAGCTCCTTTGGTTAGAAAAACTTTCAAAAAATACAATGGAAAATACCCTGAAGAAATATTTGACAAATTTACTTCAGAATCTGTCAATGCGGCAAGTATAGGTCAAGTGCATAGAGCCGAAAAAGACGGTAATAAATATGCTATTAAAATCCAATACCCTGGTGTAGCAGACAGCATAAGTTCTGACTTAGCAATGGTAAAGCCTATCGCTACAAGAATGTTCAATTTAAAAGGGAAAGATTCTGAAAAGTATTTCAAAGAAATTGAAGATAAATTAATTGAAGAAACAGACTATATACTCGAAGTAGAACAAAGCAAACGAATATCTGAAGCCTGTTCTATGATTCCTAATCTTAAGTTTCCAAAGTATTATGAAAATCTCTCTAGTGAACGTATTATCACTATGGACTGGATGGAAGGCAAACATTTAAGTGAGTTTGTAAAACAAGATTTTTCTGAAGAGGTTGGTAATGAAATAGGGCAAACACTATGGAATTTCTACATGTTCCAATTCCACAAATTAAAAGAAGTTCATGCCGATCCACATCCTGGAAACTTTTTAATCGATAAGGATTACAATTTGATAGCTATTGATTTTGGGTGTATCAAAAACATTCCTAATAAATTTTACACTCCTTATTTTGAATTAGCTGTACCTGAAAACATTAATGATCCTAAATTTTTCCTTCAGAAGCTGAAAGAATTAGAAATTATAAGACCTGATGATACAGAGAAAGAAGTCGAATACTTTTCGGCATTATTCCATGAAATGTTAAGTCTGTTTACCAGTCCGTTTCACGAAGATACTTTCGATTTTGGAAATGAAGAGTTTTGGAATAAGGTTTCAGGCTTAAGCGAAAAATACAGCAGTGATAAAGAACTAAGGAAAATGAATGGCAATAGAGGTAGCAAACATTTTCTCTACATCAACAGAACATTTTTTGGACTTTACAATTTACTTCACGATTTGAATGCAAAAGTTGATATCAACGATTATAAAAAATATATGTAAGGTATTTAAGATTATTGGTTAGGTTGGTTGGAGAACGCTCTTTGAAATTTAGTAAAAGAGCGTTTTCTTTTTATATAAAGATTACGAAATAAGCAATTATAATTATATTGCATTGCTAAATCATTAAATAATGTATCGATCTAAAATAACAGGATTAGGAAAATATGTTCCGGAGCAAGTGGTTACCAACGATGACCTGAGTAAGCTCATGGACACGTCTGATGAATGGATTCAAGAACGAACTGGAATACAAGAACGACGACATATCAAGAAAGGGGACGGCAACTCTACGGCTATCATGGGGCTGAAAGCTGCAAAGCAAGCAATCGAAAGGGCAGAAATTGATAAAAATGACATCGACCTTATTGTATTTGCTACACTAAGTCCAGATTACTACTTTCCTGGATGTGGCGTTCAAATTCAGGAAAAGCTTGGTATTAAGACTTGTCCGGCCCTGGATGTGAGAAATCAATGTAGCGGTTTTGTATACGGCATTTCTGTAGCAGATCAGTTTATCAAAACAGGAATGTACAAAAATGTGTTGGTCATTGGTAGTGAAAACCATAGTGGTGGACTGGACATGACTAACAGAAGCAGACACGTTTCTGTTATTTTTGGGGATGGTGCAGGAGCTGCGATCCTATCCAGGAGCGATGATGATTCTGGAATACTATCTACTCATCTACATTCTGAGGGAAAATTCATTGACGAATTATCGTTAAGAGGTCCTTCAACAGAGAAATGGGTTCCTGAAATTATTGCAGAAAATCCTCAGGAGGACATTCCCTACTACCCTAAAATGAATGGCCAATTGGTTTTCAAAAATGCTGTAGTCAGGTTCTCTGAAGTTATTCAGGAGGGCTTAGAATTCAATCATCTCAAGAAAGAGGATATTGATATGTTTATTCCCCATCAAGCTAACTTGAGAATTTCTCAGTTTATACAATCGAAATTAGGCCTAAAAGATAGTCAGGTTCATAATAACATTCAAAAGTATGGCAACACTACGGCAGCTTCTATTCCAATAGCACTCACAGAGGCTTGGGAGCAAGGAAAAATCAAAAAAGGAGACCTGGTAGTTTTGGCCGCTTTTGGCAGTGGTTTTACTTGGGGAAGTGCCATCATACGCTGGTAAGTATTAGTAAAAAGTTTAAAGCACAAAAAAGTCCTGTGAAATTCACAGGACTTTTTTTATAGAATTATAAGCCTATTAAACTGTTGCTTCTTCTTTATTTTCTTCAGCTTTTTTATCAGTTAAATCAATGCCTTTTTTCTTTACAGAATCAAACATTACTGGAGTTGCAATAAATACAGAAGAGTATGTACCTACAATCACACCTATGATAAGAGCAAACATGAATCCTCTAATGCTGTCTCCACCAAATACAAATATCGCAATCAATACAACAAGCGTAGTCAAAGAGGTATTGATGGTTCTACTGATCGTAGAGCTCAATGCAATGTTTATCAGTTTATCCATTTTCCAGGTTGGATGCTCATTGAAAAACTCACGAATTCTATCAAACACCACTACGGTATCATTTAATGAGTAACCAATTACGGTAAGTATTGCAGCAATGAAAGCCTGGTCAATTTCCAAACTAAATGGTACTACACCGTATAAAAGTGAGAATAATCCAAGTACAATTATCACATCGTGAACTACAGCTGCTACTGCACCTAGTGAGAATTGCCATCTTCTAAATCTAACCAAGATATACAAGAACACTACGATAAGTGAACCTATAATCGCATAGTAAGAAGCGGTCTTGATGTCATCTGCGATGGTAGGTCCTACTTTAATAGCAGACATGACTCCATATTCTTTATCTGAACTACTATCCCCTACTTTAAATTCGCTATAAGTGATTCCATTAGGAAGATAATCTTGTAAGTTTTCAAAAAGAATGTTTTGAATTTCATCATCGATAACAGTTCCTTCTTCTTCGATTTTATAATTTGTTGTTATCTTAAGTTGACTTGAAGTCCCATAGGTTTTAGCTTCTGCATTCTGCAAATCTTCAACTAATTTGGTTTGTATTTCTGAAGGATTTACTGCTTGATCGAATCTTACAGTATAACTTCTACCACCTACGAAATCAACTCCCTGGTTAAGGTTTTTAGTTGCTAAAGAACCAATGCTTATAAGGATAGCAATGGCTGAAATAATGTAAGCTACTTTTCTCTTTTTCAAGAAATTAATATCCACATTTTGGAACCAGCTTTTGGTCACAGGAGTGGAAAAAGGAAGAGATTTTCCTTTTTTGCCACCACCCGCAATAAATAAACGGGTTAAGAATATAGCACAAAATAGTGAAGTTACAATACCTATAAGTAATGTCGTTGCAAAACCTTTAATAGGTCCAGTACCGAAAGTCAATAAGATAAGCCCCGTAAGACCAGTAGTAATGTTGGCATCAAGAATGGATGATAAGGCATTTTTGAAACCATCATTAATCGCTTCAGCCTGGGTTTTACCTTTAGCTATTTCCTCTCGTATTCTTTCAAAAATAAGAACGTTTGCATCCACAGACATACCTATAGTAAGAACAATACCAGCAATACCAGGTAAGGTAAGCACCGCACCAAGTCCTGAAAGCACACCAAAAATAAATAGTATGTTCACGGCAAGCGCTATGTCCGCATACAAACCAGCTTTACCATAGTAAAAGATCATGTATATAAGTACAAACACCAAAGCAATGGCAAATGATAAAATCCCACTATCTATAGCTTCTTGCCCTAGAGATGGTCCAACAATTTCACTTTGAACTATATCTGCTGAAGCAGGCAATTTACCTGCTCTCAAAACGTTGGCTAAATCTTGTGCCTCTTCAATCGTGTATGTCCCTGTGATTTCACTTCTTCCTCCAGAAATTGCTCCACTAGAAACACTAGGTGCTGAATACACGATATTATCCAAAACAATAGCAATTTGTGACCCTTGAGCAGAAGCTCTTCCGGTCATGTCTTCCCAAATTTTGGCACCACGTCCATCCATCTGCATACTTACAGCCACACGACCAACTTGGTCGTAGGTTTGCTGCGCATCTGTGACCACTGCTCCACTCAATTGAGGCTCGTTATTTCTATTCCCCTTAAGAGCGTAGAGTTCTATGATTTCTGAGTCTTTTGGTGGTTTTCCCCATACAAATTCAGCGTATCTCTTATCGGCTGGCAATTGAGATTTTACTTGAGGCATAGCCAGATAATCGTTTACCTGAGCCGTATCTTTTATGGCAAAATAAGCAATGATTGGTCCTTGAGGTTGTCCAACAGACTGAACGAGGCTTAATAATGGATTCGATTTTGAAAAATCTTGCTCAGCATCATCTTCTGTAGATAATAGACTTTCTAGATCATCTTCATCGGTAGTTGTTTCTTCTTGGTCTCCTTCCTGAGTTTGCTCTTCTTCGGCTTTCTCAGTTTCTCCTTTCATGTTTTCAGCAATTATAGCATCCGCATTTACAAGATAATCTGAAAACTCATTAGCTTTATAGACGTCCCAAAACTCTAGTTGAGCTGTACTTTGAAGTAAATTCTGGATACGGCTTATGTCTTTCGCCCCAGGCAATTCAATTAAAATTCTTCCTGAATCTCCTAAACGCTGTATATTGGGTTGAGTTACACCAAATTTATCAATACGCTCTCTCAATACTTCAAAAGCAGAAGTAACACTTTCATCAATTTTTCTACTGATGATAGGTCGTACTTGACTGTTTGTCATATCGAAGCTAACCTCATCAGCAAGCGCTTTTGTTCCAAAAATATCTGGAGAAGCTAATTTTGCTCCTTCCTTGCTATCAAAAGCTTCAAAGAAAAGCTCTAAAAAGCTGTCCTGACTATTTTTCCTTGCTTCTTTAGCTTCAGCTAAAGCTTGATTGAAAGCCGGATCTTTGGAGTTATTTGCTAACCCTTTCAAAAGATCTTCCACTGAAATTTGAAGAATAACATTGATTCCTCCTTTCAAATCCAACCCTTTGTTTAGCTCTTTATCTTTAGCTGTATTATAACTTATACCAGCAAAAATTGACTCATTTCCGATAGAGTCTAAATATTGTTCTGCTACAATAGATCGCTGTTGTGTGAAATTTTCTACATCATCAGAGATTTGTCTTTCTGCGTAAGCTTCTGCTTCCTTTTCAACATTACTGGCTATAAATGTAAATGACAATTGGTAAATACTTACCAAAGCAAATAGGATAGCAAATAGCTTAATGAGTCCTTTATTCTGCATTCTTTAAATTATTAGTGTGCTGTTATAAAATCAGGCAAATATAGGTTTTCGATATAGAAATGGCAATTTTTTTATTAAAGATAATTTTAACTTTTTCAGGCCTTTTCTTTCCTCACCAATAGTGTGGTTATCTAGTATAAAAACAGTAAACCCGACCGAGGCCGGGTTTATATAAAATCTTAAAGCTATTAGCTATTCCAAAAGACCATTGGTCTTTTTCACAGCTTCTGCGCTTTCTTTTAACTTTGCTTTTTCTTCTTCATTAAGATCGATTTCAACGATTTTCTCAATTCCATTTTTACCGATAATTACTGGAACACCTATACAAAGATCTTTAAGACCATATTCACCATCTAACAATGTTGAACAAGGAAACATTTTCTTTTGATCACAAGCAATTGACTGAACCAAAGAAGAAACTGCAGCTCCTGGAGCATACCAAGCACTTGTGCCTAGCAACTTAGTTAATGTAGCACCACCTACTTTGGTGTCTTCTGCAACTTGAGCTAATCTTTCATCTGAAAGAAATTCAGTGACACGTACGCTGTTTCTTGTAGCTAAACGTGTTAAAGGCAACATTCCTGTATCGCTATGTCCACCTATAACCATACCGTCAACATCTGAAGCCGGACATTCCAAAGCCTCGCTCAATCTATATTTAAATCTCGCACTATCCAAAGCACCACCCATACCTATAATTCTATGTTTAGGTAAGTTCAATTCCTTGTGAGCTAAGTAAGTCATAGTATCCATGGGATTACTTACTACTATAATGGTAACATTTGGCGAATGTTTCACCAGTTGAGTTGCTACATCTTTTACAATGCCGGCATTTATGCCTATAAGCTCGTCTCTTGTCATTCCTGGTTTTCTTGGAATACCAGAAGTAATAACTGCTACTTCAGAGTCTTTTGTTTTAGAATAGTCTCCTGTGGTTCCAGTAATGGTTGTATCAAATCCATTAAGTGTTGCAGTTTGCATAAGGTCCATAGCTTTTCCTTCAGCGAAGCCTTCTTTAATGTCAAGAATAACAACTTCTGAAGCAAAATCTTTTATAGCGATATACTCTGCACAGCTAGCGCCTACTGCACCAGCACCTACTACTGTAATTTTCATCTTAAATTTATTTTTATAATTAATAATTAAATTCCAAAATTGATTCCCACGTTCAAGCTATTGAACTCCTGGAAACTATAATCAATATTCAACCTAAAGAATGCTAAGCTCAGCTTAGTTCCTATGGTTGCTCTAAAGCCACTTACAGAAGAATCCAATCGCAACGGATCCACTATGGTTTCTCCCTGCACTTCAGAAACTCCCGTCTCTATAGTGTATTCTCCTCTTAATCGTGTATCTGCAGAACCTGATACAGCTCCTAAACTTCCGTAAAAATTAATAACTGGCAGCTTAGTAGATGCTATCAAGGCGTAATGCCATGAATTGATATCTGTGGTGATAGATTGATTGGAGGCTGTAATCAAACTCGACTGTTCTGAAAATCTATAAGCTCCTTCAAATTTGTTATATCCTACAAAGCCGGAAATAGCAACGGGTAAAAGCTTTAAGGCTGGCACCCAATCTGTGATCTCGTGCTGAAGACCAACACCATAAAACTGTGAGCTAACATCATTGGTTTCTACCTCTGGCAGAAACCTCAACTTAATTTCAGTACTAAAAGGCAGACCAAGGCTTCCTTGAAGAACGATATTAGGCAAATACTCAATATTTTCTGAACCCAAGCCTTGTGGAAGAGTAATTGATCCTACGGTTTGGTTTCCTTCTCTTATAAGCATTTGCACATCAGGAGAATTCTGTCCAAAGACAGTTCCTACCTCTTGAGTACCTGGCCCTGATTCAAAACTTAAAAAATTGTAATCGTCTTGATTTAGATTAAAAGAAGTCTGATTACTTCCTATCTGAGAAGCACCCGCAATAATTGAGATCTCAAACCCTCCTAAACCTTTTACTTTGGCGGTGTTATACCATCCATTGGCCAACCCATAAATTAAAGCATCGGAACCAGGCCTGGTATAGGCGTTTGCAAACCGATTCGCATCTTCAAACCCGGAAGAAAGCAAATCTCGAAGACCTTCCTGTGCTTTAGTACCTGCCGACCAAATAAAAAGTAAAATTAAAATTGAAGAATGAAACGTTTTCATAGGATGGGTTGTTAAAGGGTTCTACTTAGGCATCTATATTGGCGTAAACCGCATTTTGCTCGATGAATTCTCTTCGAGGTGGTACTTCATCACCCATTAACATAGAAAAAATTCTATCCGCTTCAGCTAAATCATCTATAGTAACACGTCTTAAAATTCTGTTCTCAGGATTCATGGTAGTGTCCCAAAGTTGCTCAGCATTCATCTCTCCCAGACCTTTATACCTCTGTATGCTTACACCTCCTTTATATTCATCTGCAATCTCATTCCTTTCTTTCTCACTCCAGGCATAACGCTTTTTGCTTCCTTTCTTGATAAGGTATAAGGGTGGAGTCGCAATATAGATATGGCTTGCCTCGATCAATTCTTTCATGTATCTGAAGAAAAAGGTCAAAATTAAAGTAGCAATGTGGCTACCATCGACATCCGCATCACACATGATAATCACTTTATGATATCTTAGTTTTGATAAGTTGAGCGCTTTACTGTCATCTTCCGTACCTATAGTAACACCAAGGGCAGTATATATATTTTTGATTTCCTCGTTTTCAAACACCCGGTGTTGCATCGCTTTTTCTACGTTCAAAATTTTACCCCTTAAGGGTAAAATGGCTTGAAAATTACGATCTCTACCTTGTTTGGCAGTTCCACCTGCCGAGTCTCCCTCGACCAAAAACACTTCACAAGATTCTGGATCTTGCTCTGAGCAATCTGATAGTTTACCAGGCAAACCTCCACCGCTCATTACTGTTTTACGCTGAACCATTTCACGCGCTTTTTTGGCAGCGTGTCTAGCCTGAGCAGCTAAAATCACTTTTTGAACGATAGTTTTGGCATCGTTGGGATTCTCTTCAAGATAAATATCAAGCATTTCAGTAACTGCCTGAGAAACTGCAGAAGTTACTTCTCTGTTTCCTAACTTAGTTTTGGTTTGTCCCTCAAACTGTGGTTCTGATACTTTAACAGAAACTATAGCTGTAAGCCCCTCTCTAAAGTCGTCTCCTGTGATTTCAAATTTGAGCTTATCCAGCATTCCAGAATTATCGGCATACTTTTTTAAAGTTGCCGTAAGTCCTCTTCTAAAACCAGATAAGTGAGTTCCACCCTCGTGCGTGTTTATATTATTGACATAAGAATGCAAATTCTCACCATAAGAGTTATTGTAAATCATAGCTACTTCCACAGGAATATCATTTTTCTCCCCTTCCATAGCAATCACGTTTGTGATAAGTGGTTCACGGTTTTGATCGATGAAACGAATAAATTCCTTCAAACCTTCTTCAGAGTAGAAAGCATCTTGTCTGTATTCTCCTTTGTCATCTACCTGACGCTTATCTATAAGCGAAATTTTGATACCTTTATTAAGGAAAGCCAATTCTCGTAATCTTTTGGCTAGTGTTTCATATTTGAATTCAACCGATTCCTGAAAGATCTCAAAATCTGGTTTGAAAGTGATTTCAGTTCCTTTTAGTTCTGTATCACCAGTGGATTTTACAGGATAAACAGCTTTACCGCGCTCATACTCCTGCTCCCAAATTCTTCCATCTTTAAAAACACGTGCATGAAGCTTTACAGAAAGTGCATTTACTACGGAAACGCCAACGCCGTGAAGTCCTCCAGAAACCTTATAGGAGTCTTTATCAAATTTACCTCCTGCTCCAATTTTGGTCATGACTACTTCAAGTGCAGAAACGCCTTCTTTCTTGTGCATGTCGATAGGAATACCACGACCATTATCGGAGGTGGTAATGGAACCATCTTCATTTATAATCAAGTCAATTTTATCACAATAACCGCCCATAGCTTCATCTATGGAATTATCTACTACCTCATAAACTAAGTGGTGCAAACCTCTTTCTCCAACATCTCCTATATACATGGATGGACGCATTCTTACGTGCTCCATTCCCTCTAAAGCCTGAATACTATCAGCCGAATAATTGTGTTTTTTGACTTCTTCGCTCATAATTTATTATTAATTTAACAACAAACAAATATAGTGAATTGAATGAGTTTTTGGAGGCATTTAACGCTTTTAAATCCTCTTTATTGACGTTAAAAAAAATGGCGGTGTTATGGGGTAAAAATTAAAATTTTTGCTTAAAACTTAAAATTTGAGTTATCCTATGGATTACTTTAACAAGAATTAAACGGAATATACCGTAAGTTAAAACTAAACTTGTTCAAAAATAAAATTTATGAACTTATTTAAATTGAGCCTGATATGTTTGTTGATTAGTTTCACAACCACTGCACAAGATTTTTCTGATATTGACAAAAGCCCTATGGATGCTGTCATTACAAGGAATCAAGACAATTCACCATTAGCGAGAATTGTTTACAGCAGACCCAAGAAAAAAGACCGTGTCATTTTTGGCAAATTGGTTCCTTACAACAAGATTTGGAGAACTGGCGCCAATGAAGCAACAGAAATTACGTTTTATGAAAGCGTGAACTTTAACGGGACTGAGGTTGACCCTGGCACTTACTCACTTTACACTATTCCTGAAAAAGAAAAATGGACCATCATCATCAATAAAAAAATCAACGTTTGGGGAGCATATAGTTACGACAAGTCACTTGATATTCTAAGGACTTCTGTACCAGCCAAAAGTACAGCAGCTACTGTTGAAGATTTCTCAATCACTTTCAAACCTACAAAAGATGGCTCAGACTTATTAATGGGATGGGATGATACCTTTGTAGAAATCCCTATCCAGAAAGCTGAGTAAAAATTCAGGTGATTTTTTTGCTGAATTTACTACTCTAACCATTAGTTTATCTCGGTAAAGACTGGGTGCTCAAGTTAACCTGAAGCTTTAAGAAATGTATCGTAAAGCTTCAGGTTAATCGATTTCAAATTCAGAATAAATCTCACATTGAAATAGAAAGCATCTATTTCATAGATTCTAAAATCTCTTTGATGTCCTTTTCTGTAGTGTCTGGATTGATAAAGCAAAACCTGGCACAGGTGATATTTCCATCTTCAGAAGCCCATTTGGTTGGCGTGACTAGTGCGAAACCACTGTCATGGTTGGTATACGTCCACTCCTTATAGTCCTCTGCAGTCCATCCGATTCTTGAAAACAATACGCAGGAAAGCCCAGGATCCCGAACTAGTTCTACGTGTGGAAGAAGTTCTATCTGTTTGGCCGCATTGTTAGCGAGTTCCAAACCTCGCTCTATAGCTTTGGTATAACGATCTGTGCCGTGCATCGATAATGAAAACCAAAGTGGCAATCCGCGCAATCTTCTGGTCAATTGTATTTGATAATCTGACGGATTAAAACCTTG
>CAZOAD010000009.1:0-36926 GCA_964577705.1 uncultured Mesohalobacter sp. | reverse complement strand
GCATTGGTTGTGCCTCCAGTTGCTACGACCGCAAACAGACGCTTTCTATCAAAATCGGATAAGGCTTTTATTTCTTTTTCAAGACAATCCTTAGTGAGTTTGTGCTCAGCATTGTCATCTACTGTGATGATATCTGCGTCTATCACTTGTGCCATAGACTTTACCGAAGAATGAGCACCGCTAGAAGTAATGATAAGCCCTTTTAGTTTTTTATTCTCTTCGTTGAGCGATCTCCAATATTCTCTTGCGGATACAATCGCAGAAAGATTGGCAGCAGTTCCACCACTTGTAAACACTCCAAAAGTTCCTTCCGGCATTCCTGTGAGAGAAACCAGCCATTCCATAGCTCTGTTTTCGCAAAAGATTCCTCCGCCACCGGTCATCCAATAGGCCCCGTGAATACTTGCCGCAGAGGTAACCAAATCAAACAAAACCGCAGCTCGGGTTGGGGCCGCCGGAACAAAAGCTAAATGCCTAGGATGATCTACTGGCACCGAAGCTTTGACCAATATATCTCGAAACAATTGAAAAGCCTTCTCCCCTCCAATCCCTTCTTTGGTCACTGTATCGCCAACGAGTTTTAACAATTCGTGCTCTTGCTTCGGTTTACCGAGTTCTGGTGATGTATTGGAAATTCTATTGATAGCATATTTCATGATATCCAGCGTCATCTCGACGGTTTCCATATCAACTGCGTGCATGCTTTTCATAGCTTATGATTTTGTATTGTAGATATTTAATTCTAAACAGAGAAATTCAAATTGAAACGGGTCTAAAGCTTCCAGTAATTCTGGGATAAGCTTATCCCCGTATTCTATATAAATTTCACTAAAATTGAGTGTTCGCTCTTGCAAAGATTGGCTGGGAAACAACATACGCTGAAGTTCCAGAACGCGCTCATTCTCGTCTTTTAGCTTACGCTTCTGAGCTTTCAGTAAGCGCTTTTCTAAATGATCCAAACCGTTTTTTTGCTTTTTCTCCTGCGCGGCTACCGCCCCGTAAAAGGATTGATCTGTCTTTGTAGCCAGCTTAAATAAGTCTTCGAACTGCTTTGCCAAGACTTCTTTTTGTTTCTGAAAATTAATATCAATAGAAGAATTTTTTCTGGTTTGCTTAGCTTCCAAATCGGCAGGTTTCAAAAATAAATCCTGAATTTGAGTATCGAGTTTTTCAAGCTTTCTAGAGGTTTTGTCGGAATATAGTAAAACTGAGTTTCTCAACATCAACATCGGAAATGCGATGCTTTCAGCATCAAAAAGAGACTTCAATTCCAGCCAATACGCTAATTCTCCGCCACCCCCTATGTAGGCTAAATTTGGCAGAATCACCTCTTGATACAAAGGTCTCATGACCACATTTGGAGAAAATCGTTCTGGATGCTGATCTACCAAATTCAAAATTTCTTGATCTGAAAACTTCAGTTCTGTTTCCAGAACATAGTAGTTTTCATCTTGCTTTACGATGCGTTCTCTTATGCCATCATACATATAAAACAAATTAATCTCTCTAGGATTCACTTGAACGGTATAATCAAGATTTGCTAGCTTTTCTAATTGTTTTTCGGTTTGACGAAAGGCTGTATGATAGAGTAAATCGTTTTTGATCTGAGTAGAAAATTTGGATTTAAGTCGTTTATCATCAGCGTCTAAAATTACCAATCCATGTGTTCCAAAGAGTTCATTAGCTAGAAATTGAGTAGCACTTGCTAAAGTCTCATGCTCCAAATAAGCAACTTTAAAAAGTCCTTTTAAATACGCTGCATTTTCACTTTCACCAAATTCTGCCTCAATGGTTTTGGCTAGCTTCTCCAGTCCAGCAGTTGATAAATGTCCAACAGCACCTTCAGCTTCTCTTTTCCAGCTTAACTTCTTTTGTTTAAAATTAAAAAAATTGATTTCTTCAAAATCATGATCCTCGGAAGCCATCCAATAGACAGGGACAAAATTAGAATCCGGATATTTTTCCTTGAGTTGTTTAGCCAGGTTAATAGTTGAAACAATCTTATATAAAAAATAAAGCGGGCCTGTAAATAAATTGAGTTGATGGCCTGTTGTAACTGTAAAAGTCGAATTTTCCAGAAGTGAATCAATGTGATCTTGTGTAGCTTCTGAAGTTGATAAAGTTTTGTATTGCTTATTGAGAACGTCAACTAATACTTTCCGATTTTCTGTACTATAAGATTTTCTCTTTTCCTCAATTTGACTCTGGAAATTTTCAATAGAAGGGAATCTATTGTAAAATGGCTTTAGGTTTTGCTTTTTTTCGATGTAATCTGAAATAAGATCACTAAAAAATCCTGTAGATCGAAAAGGTAAACAATCAGCCATATTTTAAAAGTTTAGAGTAAGCGCAAATATAGAAGAGGTCATCTAAAAAGGTTTAAAAGATAAGTTAATTCAGAATCGCGTCTACTGAAACAGGCTCTCCGTATAAATCGAAATCTCCGGCGTCAGTTATTTTGATCTCAGCAAATTCGCCAGTTTTCAGGTAGTGAACTTTAGCATCAATCAACACCTCGTTATCTACATCTGGAGAATCAAATTCTGTTCTTCCTACAAAGTACCCCCCTTCTTTTCTGTCGATAACACATCTGAACGTTTTTCCTATTTTCTGCTGATTCAATTCCCAGGAGATTTGAGATTGAATCTCCATGATTTCATTGGCGCGTTGCATCTTAACTTCTTCAGGAACATCATCTTCAAGATTGTAAGCATGCGTATTTTCTTCGTGAGAATAAGTAAAGCAACCCAATCTTTCAAAACGCATTTCGCTAACCCAATCTTTCAATTCTTGAAAGTCTTCTTCAGTTTCTCCTGGATACCCCACTATTAGAGTGGTTCTTATGGCCATATTTGGCACTTCTTTTCTGAATTTATAGAGTAAGTCGGTTGTCTTTTTATGAGTTGTTCCTCTTCGCATAGATTTCAACAAATGATCTGAAATGTGCTGCAGTGGAATATCAATATAATTACACACTTTTGGCTCTTCTCTTATCACATCTAGAACATCGGTTGGAAAACCTGTTGGAAATGCATAATGCAAACGGATCCACTCGATGCCTTCTACCTTCACAAGTGCTTTAAGCAATTCTGCAAGGTTTCTTTTTTTATATAAATCTAAACCGTAATACGTCAAATCCTGAGCTATCAAAATAAGTTCCTTAACACCTTGCTTAGCAAGATTTTTAGCCTCAGTGACCAAATCTTCAATCGGGGTGGATTTGTGTCCGCCCCGCATCAATGGAATGGCGCAAAACGAACAGGGCCGATCACAGCCTTCAGCAATTTTTAGAAAAGCGTAATTTTTGGGAGTAGTTGTTAAACGCTCGCCGATCAATTCATGTTTATAATCTGCACCCAAGGCCTTCAATAAAGCAGGAAGCTCGGTGGTCCCAAAGTACTGATCAACGTTTGGTATCTCTTTCTGTAAATCTGGCTTATAACGTTCAGACAAACATCCAGTGACAAATACTTTTTCTACTTCACCATTTTCTTTCTTTTGAACATAGTCTAAAATGGTATTGACAGATTCTTCTTTGGCATTATCAATAAAACCACAGGTGTTGATCACAACAACATCACCTTCAGTTTCGTGAGCAACTTCTTTCCCACTAGCCTTAAGCTGACCCATTAAAACTTCAGAATCGTAGATGTTTTTACTACAACCTAAAGTGACCACATTGATTTTATTTTTCTTTATTGACTTTGTTCTCATGTATTTCTTGAAAATTGAATTGCAAAGATACGATCTATGAAATTGACAAAAGGTGAAGTTGCCTTAAAGCTTATATAAAAGGCTTATACTAATGAATTTATGAACTACGAAATTGCACTTTGAATCCATACGATCAAATCCTGCTCGTAAAAACGCATTGCAGAAATTATAACGATACTCCCCAAGGCATAAATCCAATTGGCAGCGTTGGTTTTTAAAAAGTAATATCCTAGTAAGCCTAAAATAACAATTGGCAAAGCCACTAGTAAGTTAGCCAACACCCATCCCCCTTGAAATATTGCCGAAAGTTTCAAAAGCAGGAAAAAACCTGAATAAATCACTACTATTTTTGTGATAATCAATTTATTCTTCTCTGCCGAAAACGGCTTTGGTTTTTCTTCTGTCATGTCTTATTTATTTGAAAAAAATGAATCGACAAATTCATATTTATTAAATATTTGAAGATCATCAATCCCTTCACCTACGCCAATGTATTTTACAGGAATCTTAAATTGATCACTAATACCAATTACCACACCACCTTTAGCAGTGCCATCAAGCTTGGTGATGGCAAGTGCAGTAACTTCTGTAGCAGCCGTAAATTGTTTAGCTTGCTCAAAGGCATTTTGACCGGTAGAGCCATCCAAAACTAAAAGCACCTCATCGGGAACATTGGGCGTCACTTTTTGCATCACTCGTTTTATTTTTGTCAGCTCATTCATTAAGTTGACTTTATTATGAAGCCGGCCTGCAGTGTCCAAAATAACCACATCTGCATCTTGCTTAATCGCGCTTTGAACCGTATCGAAGGCAACAGAGGCCGGATCACTTCCCATTTTCTGCTTTACGATAGAAACTCCCACACGATCAGCCCAAATTTGCAATTGATCTACAGCTGCAGCCCTAAAGGTATCCCCGGCACCCAGGACCACTTTCTTGCCTTTCAGCTTATACTGGTTGGCTAGTTTTCCAATCGTCGTCGTTTTACCAACACCATTCACACCCACAACCATGATCACGTATGGCTTTTTACCTTCTGGTAATTCCAAGTTTTCTAGTTCACCATTTTCAGATTCGCTCAACAAACCCGCTATTTCTTCTCTTAAAATCAGGTTGAGCTCATCGGTACCCAGGTATTTATCTTTGGCTACTCTCGCTTCAATCCTATCTATAATCTTAATGGTAGTCGTTACGCCAACATCACTAGACACCAAAATTTCTTCAAGATCATCTAGTACGCCTTCATCTACTTTAGATTTTCCAGCTACGGCTTTAGTTAACTTACCAAAGAAATCAGTTTTGGATTTCTCAAGACCTTCGTCTAGCTTTTCCTTTTTTTCTTTGGAGAATATTTTTTTAAAAAAACTCATCTTTACGGGTATATCAAGATTATAATCGGGCAGATTGCCTAGTGTACAAAGATAGACAAAAACAAAAAAGCCCTCGCATGGTTAGCGACGGCTTCATATATAATAAAGTCTTAAATTTATTTACTTTTCAAAAAGTCATTGACTTCCTCAGGAGTCATGATTTTCTCTTCAAAAACATAAGCACCAGATTTAGGTGATTTTACCATTTTGATAGCTTTGGTAAGTCTTTTTGTTCCTGTCTGTATTGTACCAACTGATTTCTTTGCCATAACTTATTTAATTTCTTTGTGAACAGTCATTTTCTTCATAATAGGATTGAACTTTTTAAGCTCAAGTCTATCTGGAGTATTTCTTTTGTTCTTAGTTGTAATGTATCTTGAAGTTCCTGGAAGTCCAGATTCTTTGTGCTCTGTACATTCCATTATAACTTGAACTCTATTGCCTTTCTTTGCCATAATCTTATTGCTTTACAATCTCTTATTTAGTCAAGAATCCTTTAGCACGAGCTTCTTTCAAAACGGCGTGAATTCCTTTTTTATTGATGGTTTTTAAGATAGAAGTTGATACTTTAAGAGTGATCCATTTATCTTCTTCTGGGATATAAAATCTTTTCTTAACCAAGTTAACGCTAAATTTGCGTCTAGTTCTATTTAATGCGTGGGAAACGTTATTTCCAGACATTGCTCTTTTTCCAGTAAGCTCACAAACTCTTGACATTATATATACTTTTAGGTGTTATTAAAAACAGGATGCAAATTAACGACTTTTTTCTGAATTAGAAAAAATAAATTTTGTAGAATTTTATTATTTTATGATGGCTTCATAAATCAGCTCCAAAGCTTTGTTGACAGCCTTTTGAGTGACTCGTTCGCGGTGCTTACCAAACTGAAATTCAAGCACTTGAGTATCATTTGGAGTGGCGATAGCAATAAAAACAGTGCCAATTTCCGCATCACTATCTCCTTTAGTGGGTCCTGCATTTCCAGTGGTAGCAATAGCAAAATCAGATTTAAACATCGCTTTAGCTTTCACAGCCATGGCTTCAGTTATTTCTGAACTTACCACTGAATATTTTTCAATGAATTCATTAGGAATCTGTAACACATCATTTTTTGCAGAGGTTGCATAAGTTACTACCGATCCTTTAAAGTAAGAAGAAGCCCCGGGAATTTCAGTAAATTTTGCTGAAAGCCTTCCTCCGGTACAACTCTCGGCAGTAACCAGAGTTTTAGACTTATTGATGAAAGCTTCTGCTATGCGTTCTTCCAAAGTTTGCTCGTCTTCATAGCCTTTTATAATGTCACCAATTATTCTGTTGAGACGTTCAACGGCAGTGTCTAAACCCGTTTTCAATTCTGCTTCATCCTCCCCTCTGGCACTTAACCTCAACCTCACTCTTCCTAAGCTTGGTAAGTAAGCCAACTTAATAAAGGACGGTAACTGGTTTTCCCAATCTTCAATTCGCTCTGCAATAGCACTCTCCCCCAGACCGTAAGTCAACACGGTTTTGTGAATTATAAATGGGGTACGGAATCTATCCTGAAGTCTTGGCAAAGCTTGTTCTGTCAAGATAGATTTCATCTCATAAGGCACACCAGGCATTGAGATATAAACCACTCCCCCTTTTTCGAACCACATCCCTGGCGCAGTCCCATATTCATTATGAAGCGGGATTGCTTGAGAAGGCAGCCAAGCCTGAGATTTATTAGCTTCCAAAATAGGCGTAGTCACATATTTTTCGAAAATGTCCTGTATATGAGCCATGACTTTTTCGTCCAAAACCAATTCATCATTAAAATACTCGCAAAAAGTGTGCTTAGTGATGTCATCTTTGGTAGGTCCTAAACCACCTGTAATGATGATAATATTAGAACGGTTGGAGGCTTCTTTTAGAGCGTTTAGTATATGTGATTTTTCATCTTCAATAGATGAAATTTGGTACACATCTACTCCAATTTTATTGAGTTGTTTAGCAATAAAAGCTGAATTGGTATCGATAATTTGCCCAATCAGAATTTCATCGCCTATAGTTATAATTTCTGCTTGCATAAGTTATTTGACTTGGATTGAAAAACAGGACGACTCTTCTAAAAAGCCTTCCAGAACATCACCTTCTACTACTGGACCGACTCCTGAGGGTGTTCCTGTGTAAATAATATCACCTATCTTAAGGGTGAAATATTGAGAGACATAAGCGATCAGTTCATCGATATTCCAAAGCATATCTGAAGTGGATCCTGACTGAACAATTTCTTTATTTTTTTCTAATCTGAAATTAATTGAGTTCACATTTTGAAATTCAGTTTTAGGAATCCAATGCTCCCCAATAACTGCTGCCCCATCAAAGCCTTTAGCCTTTTCCCAGGGTAAACCTTGGTCCTTCAGCTGTTGTTGTATATCTCTGGCTGTAAAATCTATACCCAAACCAATGTCGTCGTAATATTTGTGAGCAAATTTAGGCTGGATGTGTTTTCCAACTTTTTTGATTTTCACTAAGACCTCAACCTCATGATGCACATCTTTTGAAAATGACGGAATAATAAAGGGGTTGTTTTTTAATAAAACCGAAGAATCTGGCTTTAAAAACACGACAGGATGTTCAGGTTTTTCATTTTTTAATTCAGAAATATGACTAGCATAATTTCTTCCGATACAAATTAATTTCATAAGATAATTTACTTAGTCGCTAATTTTCTCAACTTAATCGCTGTGAGCACTTTTTTGGTATACAAGGGAAAGTCCGAATTTTGGATCCAGCCAAAATAGCCTGGTTCTTTTTCCAGAACGTCCTCTACTTTTTTTCCTTTAAATTTTCCAAACCCAAACACTTCCTCGTCTTTTTTATTTAAAACTATAAAACCCGCTAAATCTGCAAATTTTTTATGAGCACTAAAAGCAGAAAGCCATTTGGTGTCGTTTTCTAAATCCGGATAGCGATCCAATTGCGATTTTAAAACTTCATAGGTGGCATTGGTATCTGCTTCTGCACTATGAGCATCAGTCAAGTCTTTATCGCAGTAAAACTTATAAGCGGCTTCCAGCGTTCTTTTCTCTTTCTTATGAAAGATGGTTTGGACATCGACAGCATTGACTTTTTTCAAATCAAAATCTAGTCCTACACGTAGCATCTCCTCTGCCAGCAAAGGAATATCAAAACGGTTGCTGTTATAACCCGCCAAATCACAACCTTTGATCATCGCATTGATTTTGGGTGCAAGCTCATCAAACTTAGGTTCATTAGCTACATCCTCGTCGCTAATTCCGTGAATAGCTGTGGTTTCTTTAGGAATCGGAATTCCAGGATTCACCTTCCAGGTGTAGCTTTCTTTATTGTTGTTTTCAAAAACTTTTAGAATTGAAATTTCAACAATTCTGTCTTTTGAAATATTTGTACCTGTGGTTTCTAAATCAAAAAAACAGATAGGACGCGTCAATTTTAATTCCATTGTAATTATTTTATTGCAAAGTTAGTATTTGAAGTCAAAGAAATGTTGAATTAACTAAAATTTGAATGTACAGAAACCCTTGACCAACGATTATCTCTTTTAAGTTTCAAAAAAATTATTAAATTACGAGCCAACTAACCAAAAGCGGATGTCGTTAAAATTTGTATCCTATATGAGCTCGCAGTCTCGTATCATGTCCAAAAAAAGCATAGAAGAATTTTTGTTCCAAATAAGAGAGAAAAACAAGCAATTAACCATAACTGGGGTCTTACTTCTCATACAAGGTAAGTTTGTTCAATACATCGAAGGTCCTGCTGAAGAAATTGATAAGGTATATGAATCTATAAGTCATGACAGCAGACACACAGACATGATTTTACTGGATGCTGGCGATTTGAACCAACGCCAGTTCAATGACTGGTCGATGGCTTATAAAGAAGTCAGTGATACTCAAATAAAAGAAATCATAGGAGATGGAGACCTAAATCTTGAGGACATATTTCTCAACGACAAAGACGTCCAAAATCATCCTGTGCTTACTGTATTGTACAATTTTGTCAAAACACTTTCCACATAAAAAAACCTCTAGATGTATATCTAGAGGTTTTTTTGAATAATTTCCTTCGAGTTACTGTTTTCTTAATATCACAGCTTCAGCCTTTTCTGTAATTGCTTTCGCATTTAACCCGTACTTATCTAAAAGCATAAGCGGTTCTCCACTTTCACCGAAGGTATCATCAGTGGCTACGAATTCTTGTGGCGCCGGGTGATTTAGCGTCAAAGTTCTTGCAACACTTTCACCAAGACCTCCTAAGAAATTATGCTCTTCAGCAGTGACTACACATTTTGTCTTTCTTATAGATTTCAAAATAGCAGTTTCATCCAGGGGTTTAATAGTGTGAATGTTGATCACTTCAGCAGAAATTCCTTTTTCGTCTAAAACTTTAGCAGCTTCTAAGGCTTCCCAGACCAAATGCCCTGTGGCGATGATCGTCACATCATTTCCTTCTGTCAGGATTACAGCTTTGCCAATGTCGAATTTCTGATCTTCTGGTGTAAAGTTAGCCACTTTTGGCCTTCCAAATCTTAGATAAACAGGGCCTTCGTGTTTAGCTATTGCCAATGTAGCAGCTTTGGTTTGGTTATAATCGCAGGTATTGATTACTGTCATTCCAGGGAGCATTTTCATCAATCCAAGGTCTTCCAGAATCTGATGAGTGGCGCCATCTTCCCCCAAAGTTAGTCCAGCGTGGGAAGCACAAATTTTGACATTTTTTCCTGAGTAAGCAACAGATTGCCTAATCTGATCATAAACTCTACCCGTAGAAAAGTTGGCAAAGGTTCCAGTAAATGGAATCTTTCCTCCAATGGTCATCCCTGCAGCGATACCAATCATATTGGCTTCTGCAATACCTATTTGAAAAAATCGCTCTGGATGGTTTTTTTTGAATTCATCCATCTTCAAGGAACCTGTAAGGTCTGCGCAAAGTGCAACGACATCTGGGTTGGTTTTGCCAAGCTCTGCAAGTCCAGCTCCAAATCCAGATCGGGTATCTATATTTCCTGTGTTTTTATATGTTTTCATTTTTGTAATGTCTTTATAAATATTTAGTTCTGAAGTTGGAATTTAGTAGTCACCAAGGGTTTCCTGGTTTTGAGCTAAAGCTGTTTCAAGCTGCTCATCGTTTGGCGCTTTACCGTGCCAGGCATGAGTACCCATCATAAAATCTACGCCATTACCCATTTCAGTTTCCATCAAAATAACAATAGGTTGTTTTTTTCCGGTTAAGGTTTTGGCTTTTTCTAAAGCAGCTTTAATAGCTCCTGTATCATTTCCTTCTTTGAGTTCCAAAACTTTCCAGTCGAAAGCTTCAAACTTTTTCTTCAAATCTCCTAATGGCAAAACATCATCGGTAGCCCCATCAATTTGTTTCTTATTGTAGTCAATAGTAGCGATCAAATTATCTACTCCTTTAGAACCAGCATAAAGAATAGCTTCCCAGTTTTGACCCTCTTGCAGTTCGCCATCGCCATGAAGACTATACACCAAATGAGCATCTTTATTCATTTTTTTGGTAAGAGCTGCTCCAATAGCCACAGACATTCCTTGTCCTAAGGAACCCGAAGCAATCCTGATGCCTGGAAGACCTTCATGAGTAGTTGGATGGCCCTGGAGTCTAGAATCAATTTTTCTAAAGGTATTCAATTCTTTAACTGGAAAAAATCCAGATCTAGCTAAGACGCTATAGAACACAGGCGATATATGACCATTGGACAAAAAGAACAAATCTTCGTTTTTTCCATCCATAGTGAAGTCTTTGGAATATTCCATAACTTCCTGATAAAGAACTGAGAAAAATTCCGCGCAGCCCAGCGATCCTCCTGGGTGACCAGAATTGACATTGTGAACTTGTCGAAGAATATCTCTTCTTACTTGGGTAACAAAATCTTGCAGTTGTTGTGTTGTTGACATGAGATAAATGAGAATTTTAGGTTGCTCAAAAGTAAGGATTTATTATAAATTACTAAGGCGTAGGAGAATCAATCCTAATATCTTTCAAGCAGAGAAATTGTTTTGACAGAGTTGAGTATCTTTGCAGGCTATTAGCATCTATATGAAATTTGAATTACTGAGTAAAGACCCCAACTCCAAAGCACGAGCAGGCAAAATCACAACAGATCATGGCGTAATTGAAACCCCAATTTTTATGCCCGTTGGAACCATTGCAACTGTAAAAGGAGTTCACCAAAGGGAATTGAAAGAAGAAATAAATCCAGATATTATTCTTGGAAACACCTATCACCTTTACTTAAGACCTGGAACTGGCATACTAAGAAAAGCTGGTGGGCTTCACAAATTTATGAATTGGGATAGAAATATACTCACAGATAGTGGAGGTTATCAAGTATATTCTCTGTCTGCTAATCGAAAAATAAACGAACAAGGCGTCAAATTCAAATCCCACATCGATGGCTCTATGCATCTTTTTACTCCGGAAAGCGCCGTTGATGTGCAAAGAGAAATTGGGGCAGATATCATCATGGCCTTCGATGAATGTACCCCTTATCCTTGTGAATACAATTATGCCAAGCGTTCCATGCACATGACGCATCGATGGCTAGACCGTTGTATGACTCACATGAAAAAAACCTCTCCATTATATGGCCACGACCAAACTTTATTTCCTATTGTTCAGGGTAGTACATATAAAGACTTAAGAAAGCAGTCTGCGGAGTATATTGCCAATGTTGGAGCCGAAGGAAATGCAATTGGCGGACTGTCTGTCGGAGAACCTGATGATGAAATGTATGCGATGACTGAGGTGGTGACAAAAATTTTACCTGAAGATAAACCGCGCTATTTAATGGGTGTAGGGACACCCTCCAACCTTCTTGAAAATATTGCACTTGGCGTCGATATGTTTGACTGTGTCATGCCTACAAGAAATGCAAGAAATGGCATGCTTTTCACTTCTGAAGGAACCATCAATATCAAAAATAAAAAGTGGGAAGACGACTTTTCAGAACTGGATCCCGCCGGATACACCTGGGTGGATACAGAATATACAAAAGCCTATTTAAAACACTTGTTTTCAGTAAAAGAATTATTAGGAAAACAAATAGCGACTATTCACAATCTAGGTTTTTACCTTTGGCTGGTGAGAGAGGCAAGACGACAGATCCAAGCGGGGACTTTTAGAGCCTGGAAAGATGTTATGGTAAAAAAATTATCGGTAAGATTATAATATTTAGAATTTGAAAATAATAGACTGGTACATACTCAAGCGATACTTAGCCACATTTGTTGCGCTATTACTGATGTTTATCCCCATCGGAATCATTGTAAACCTGTCAGAAAAAATCGATGACATTACTGAAAATGAAGTTCCTATTGAAGAGGTTTTTGTTTTCTACGGGAATTTCACCATCTATTTTGCTAACTTATTATTTCCCATTTTTTTATTTCTTTCCATCATTTGGTTTACCTCAAAACTTGCTAATAACACTGAAATTATTGCAATTTTGAGTTCAGGAATTTCCTTCTGGCGATTTCTAAGACCCTATTTTATTGGGGCAACTTTGGTTTGTGGTATAGCTTTGGTTTTCACGATGTACTTGGTGCCAAACGCCAGCCAGGGCTTTAATGAGTTCAAATACAAGTACTTCAAAAAAGGGAAACAGTCTCAGGAAACGACCAATGTTTACAGACAAGTTAATGATGAAGAGTTTATTTTTGCGACTAACTTCCAGCCTGAAACCAGAACTGCCAGAAATTTCACATTAGAACATTTTGAAGATGATGAAATGAAATTTAAAATATCGGCTTCAAGATTAAAATTCAACCCAGAAGACTCCACGTATACGCTCAATAATTTTGAGAAGCGAATCATTAATGAACGAGAGGATATCATTGTAAGAGAATCTTCTGTTGACACCATCTTACCTTTTGAATTTGACGAACTTACTCCAGTAGAATATATCGCTGAAACATTGGATTATGGGGAATTAAAAGATTTTATTGCTACTGAAAAACGCAGAGGCTCGGCCAACATTAGCAGTTATCAAATTGTGGCTTACAAGCGGTGGAGTGTACCAGTGTCTGCTTTCATATTGACTATAATAGCAGTATCCGTCTCTGCCATGAAGAGGCGTGGCGGTATGGGAGCAAATTTAGCCATAGGGATAGTGATTGCCTTTGGGTATATATTTTTAGATAAGGTCTTTGGAACTATAGCTGAAAAATCAACTTTTTCACCCATTATTGCCGTCTGGTTTTCCAACATATTGTTTGGAGTATTAGCCATTTATTTGCTCATCAAAGCCAAACGCTAATCTGCAATTATTGAAATAAACAGATATATGTTTTATATATTTGCCAACTGACTTTTAAAGAAATACACTGTATTCATGGAATATTTAGATTTTGAATTACCGATAAAAGCCCTTCAAGAGCAATATGAAAAAGCTTGCGAGATAGGAGAAGATAGTGAAGTAGACGTTACAGATACGTGCAAGCAAATCAAACTAAAACTAGATAATAAAAAGAAGGAAATCTATTCCAACCTAGATGCCTGGCAAAGGGTTCAATTATCTAGACATCCCAATAGGCCATATACCTTAGATTACATCAATGTCATTTGCGGCGATACTTTTATGGAGTTACACGGCGACCGTACTTTTGGTGATGACAAAGCTATGATTGGTGGTCTTGGTAAAATAGACCAGCAAAGCTTTATGTTCATAGGACAGCAAAAAGGCTATAACACCAAAACGCGACAATACAGAAACTTTGGTATGGCCAATCCTGAAGGTTATCGCAAAGCTCTTCGACTGATGAAAAAAGCTGAAAAGTTTAACCTACCCATAGTCACCTTAGTGGATACACCGGGAGCCTTTCCAGGTCTTGAAGCCGAAGAAAGAGGACAAGGTGAAGCTATCGCTCGTAATATTATGGAAATGAGTCAGCTTAAAGTTCCAATTATAGTTATCATTATTGGTGAAGGTGCTAGTGGAGGTGCTTTGGGAATAGCGGTTGGTGATACAGTTATGATGCTTGAAAACACATGGTATTCTGTGATTTCTCCTGAATCCTGTTCTTCGATTTTATGGAGAAGTTGGGAATACAAACAAACCGCAGCAGAAGCTTTGAAGCTGACAGCAAACGATATGAAAAAATTAAAGATCATAGATAAAATCATAAAAGAGCCAATTGGCGGCGCACATAGCAATAGAGAGAAAGCTTTCGAAATTGTAACGAAGTCAATTCTTTCCGAATTTGAAGATTTAAAAAAGTTATCCCCAGAAGATTTAGTCGAAAAGAGGATGAAAAAATTTATCGACATCGGAGTGTATTCCGAGTAACCCCTGTAAAACATAATTTCAGCTAAAAATCCAGATAAAATTTATCTGGATTTTTTTAGTTATCCACAATTATTTGAAGTTATTCACATGTCTTTGTGGAAAACCAAGAGTGTTAAGCTGAATCATTTTATCAAAACTTCATAACCTTTTATTTACATTCGTAGTATGGAAAACGCGACTCAATCTTCATTCAAAAATACATCAAAAGGCGATGTGATCAGCCTTCAAAAAGGAAAAATACCTCCACAAGCTGTTGATCTTGAAGAAGTTATACTTGGAGCCATGATGATTGACAAAAAGGGAGTCGATGAAGTCATCGATATTTTGCACCCGGATGTTTTTTACAAAGAGGCTCACAAAAATATTTACGAAGCTATTATTCTACTTTTTGAAAAAGGAGACCCGATTGACTTATTAACCGTTTCCACAGAATTAAAGAAAACCAAAAAGCTACAAGCCTCTGGAGGTGAATACTACCTGATACAATTAACTCAAAAAGTCTCCTCCTCTGCCCATATTGAATACCATTCTCGGATTGTTCTTCAGAAGTATATTCAGCGATGTTTGATCAAAATTTCAAATGAGATTATTGAGGAATCTTACGATGAAGGCACCGATGTTTTTGATCTTTTGGATCACGCAGAATCTAAACTTTACGAAGTTACTCAAGGCAATATCAAACGTTCTTCAGAAACTGCACAAAATTTAGTGATGCAGGCTAAAAAGCGAATTGAAGAAATTTCTAACAAAGAGGGGTTGAGTGGTGTGCCTTCAGGCTTTACAGAACTGGACAAGTTGACTTCCGGTTGGCAGCCCAGTGATCTTGTCATTATCGCAGCTCGTCCTGGTATGGGTAAAACAGCTCTAACACTAACGATGGCTAGAAATATCGCAGTGGGCCAAAACATTCCTGTAGCCTTCTTCTCATTGGAGATGTCCTCTGTACAATTGATAACCCGACTTATTTCTTCTGAAACTGGATTGAGTTCAGAAAAACTGAGAACTGGCAATCTTGAGCCTCACGAATGGGAACAGCTAAACGTAAAGGTGAAATCTTTGGAGCAAGCTCCTTTGTTTATTGATGATACTCCCTCCTTATCCATTTTCGATTTAAGAGCCAAAGCAAGACGACTGTCCTCACAACATGGAATTAAACTAATAGTAGTGGACTACTTGCAATTGATGACGGGCGGTGGATCTCAAAAAGGAGGAAACAGAGAGCAAGAAATTTCTACTATTTCCAGAAATTTAAAGGCCTTAGCGAAAGAATTAAGCATCCCTGTTCTCGCACTTTCACAGCTTTCCAGAGCTGTAGAAACACGTGGCGGGAGTAAAAGACCACTGCTAAGTGACTTGAGAGAATCTGGAGCTATTGAACAGGATGCGGATATTGTGTCCTTCATCTATAGACCAGAGTATTACGATATTGATGAATGGGATGATGATGCTCAAACCCCTACGCAAGGTCAGGCAGAATTTATTATTGCGAAGCACAGAAATGGAGGTTTGGATAACATCCGTTTGAAGTTTATCGGTCACCTTGGTAAGTTTGAGAATATTGATAACTTCGATTCACCCTTTGAAATCAACTCGAGTATGAATTCTGGAAAGTCAGATTCTCCGGCTTTTCCAAATGCAGAAGACGTATTTGGTTCAAGTCCAAAAAATGAAAATTTTGGCAGAGAAAGTGATGATGAAGTCCCTTTTTAAAAAATAAAGATGAGAGTTTTAGTAGTCTTAGTGATGATTTTGATCAGTTGGAGTGGATACTCCAATTTCATATTGATTCCTATGGATTTTGAAACTCAGGATAATCATTTGAAAGCTTACGGCATTTCCTACTGGCTTTTAGAAAAAAACCAAAAGGTACAATGGCTTTTGAATTATAGAGGAGGCTCTTTTCTTTCCCCATTTTCAGAAGAACTAAAAAGAGAATGCACCATCAGGGGTGTTTCTTTTGAAGTGATTTCAGATTCTGAATCTGAAGAAATATTACAAACCATCAACAGCCCTTCACAAAATATGGAGGCCGTTTTATTGGAAAAAGCCCCGAAAATTGCGGTCTACTCACCCCAAGGCAATGCCCCATGGGATGATGCGGTTACCATGGTTTTGGAATTTGCTGAAATTCCTTACAAGACCATTTATGACGAAGCAGTTCTGGAAGATGAGTTGTTGCTTTACGATTGGCTTCACTTACATCATGAGGATTTCACGGGACAATACGGCAAATTTTATAGAGCTTATCGATCTGCTCCCTGGTACATTCAAGAGAAAAAAGAAGCAGAAGCATTGGCTCAATCCCTTGGATTCGATAAAGTTTCTGAAGCTAAACTTGCTGTAGCAAAAAAAATAAATGAATACGTTATTGGCGGTGGCTTTATGTTTGCCATGTGTAGTGCAACAGATTCTTTTGACATCGCCCTATCTGCTGATGGGGTAGACATTTGTGAACCTATGTTTGACGGCGACCCAAGTGAAGCTGGTTATCAAAACAAAATCGACTATTCCAAAACCTTTGCATTTACTGATTTTATTTTAGAAAAAAATCCGATGGTGTATGAATATTCATCGATAGATATGACAGAAAGCAGGGGCATCCCTAAATCTAAAGACTACTTTACGTTGATGGATTATTCAGCTAAATGGGACCCTATACCAACAATGCTGTGTCAAAACCATACGGCGGTTGTCAAAGGCTTCATGGGGCAAACCACAGCTTTTAACCCCGCTCAAATCAAATCGAATGTATTGATTATGGGTAAAAATAAATTGAACGATGAAGCTCGATATATCCACGGAATTAAAGGGAAAGGCTTTTTTACCTTCTATGGAGGTCACGATCCTGAAGATTATCAGCACCGGGTCGGTGATCCAAAAACTGAGTTGGAATTACATCCTAAATCTCCAGGCTACAGGTTGATATTGAACAATATTTTATTTCCAGCAGCTGAAAAGAAAAAGCAAAAAACTTAAAAGCTTTATTTAAAGATTTTTTTCTTTCTGAGTTCAAAATTCTGACCTAAATAAACTTTTCTCACCATCTGATCGTTGGCCAACTCTTCAGGTTCGCCATGTTTCAAGATGCCACCTTCGAACATGAGATAAGTTCTATCCGTAATGGCTAACGTCTCCTGCACGTTGTGATCGGTAATCAAAATGCCAATATTTTTAGTCTTCAATTGAGCTACAATTTTCTGAATATCTTCAACCGCTACGGGATCGACTCCAGCAAAGGGCTCATCCAACAATATAAATTTAGGATCTGTTGCCAAAGCACGAGCAATTTCAGTTCTTCTCCTTTCACCACCAGAAAGTAAGTCTCCTCTGTTGGTTCTAATGTGATTTAAACCAAACTCACTGATGAGGGCTTCCATCTTATCTTCTCGCTCATTTTTACTCAACTTGGTAAGTTCAAGGACGCTCATAATGTTGTCTTCAATACTCAATTTCCTGAAAATCGAAGCTTCTTGAGCGAGGTAACCAATTCCATTTTGGGCCCTTTTGTACATAGGGTATTTTGTGATATTGGTGTCATCCAAAAAAATATGACCCCCGTTGGGTTTAATCAAACCCACAATCATGTAAAATGAGGTCGTCTTACCTGCTCCATTTGGGCCAAGTAAACCCACAATCTCACCTTGGGTCACTTCAACACTAATACCCTTTACAACTTTTTTCCCTTTATAGGATTTGACAAGGTTTTCTGCTCTTAAAGTTGCTTGCTTGTTACTCATACCTGTGGTTTTCTTGAAGATTTTATAC
Organism: uncultured Mesohalobacter sp.; assembly: GCA_964577705.1. Taxonomy (GTDB): domain Bacteria; phylum Bacteroidota; class Bacteroidia; order Flavobacteriales; family Flavobacteriaceae; genus Psychroflexus. The sequence goes on along the minus strand of CAZOAD010000009.1, from coordinate 18,769 downwards.
CAAATATAATCATCTCAACAACACCAATAAGGATAATAGAGTAAGCCAAAAGTTCAATACTTTCTTCTGAAGCATCTTTTACAGGCCTCATAAACTCTCTTAACTCAACAATTTTCTCACCGTTTTCCGTTATGACGTACTTATCATGAGTATCTCTTAGCAGATCTATCCAGATGAGCTTTCTCCCGTAAAGTCTTGAGAAAATGTGGAGAATAATTAATCCTGAAAAGAAAAAAGCAAAACCATAAGTTCTGGAAATCGAAGCGAACTCCAGGAGCAATTTTTTCCAATTTCGCACCACCATGACGAGTACGATGACAATTACTACCAGAGCAATAGCCTGCCAGGCTTTATCAAATAACTGAGTATTAAGCCAGAAATCAAATTCCCTTATAAAATGAACTCCTAAAAACCCAGCTAAGGTGAGGTTGAATATTTTAAAATCTTTGGCTTTCTTACTAAAACCTATGAGCAGCAATGAACTTATCAACAAAAGGATTTCCTGAGAAATTTCAATAAGAGAATCTTCTTTGACTTCGCCCTCGGCAAAATCAAATTGAATCGCTAGAGACATCACAAACATGAGAGCTGCATAGGCAAATAGCCTGGCGATGACCGGATATAGAGGTTTCATAGGTAAGGTTTGTTATTATTCTTTTTTATCAAATTTATTCTCTAAAGCTTCCCAATACTCGAAAGCGCGTCTCAAGTGAGGAATAACTATGGTCCCTCCTACCAGTGTTCCAATACTTAAAGCTTCCACTACCTGAGCTCGGTTAAGACCTTCTTTATAAGAAGATTCCAGATGATATTTCACACAATCGTCACATCTTAAAACCAGAGAAGATACTAATCCTAAAAGCTCTTTTGTTTTTACATCCAAAGCCCCTTCAGTAAAAGAGTTGGTGTCCAAATTAAATATGCGTTTGAGAACTTTGTTGTTTTCATCCAAAATTTTCCCATTCATTCTAGCTCTGTAAGCCTCAAATTCATCGACTAAATCAATCATAATTATTTATTTGTGTTTTGTTTTTCTTGTTTACGTTGTTTTCTCAATACTAATTTAGAAATAAGAATACTCACTTCATACAGTACCAATACAGGTATCGCAACAATAACCTGACTTGCTATATCTGGTGGAGTAATCAATGCTGAAATGATCAGGATAAATACCAGTGAATACTTTCTATTTTTTCTTAAAAATTCTGGCGTTACCAGACCCACTTTGGTCAGGAAATACATGATAACCGGCAGTTCAAAAATAAGTCCGCTAGCCAAAACTGATGCTCTCACCAGCCCTATATAACTGCTTAAATCAAAATCGTTAAATACTTCTGTACTTACTGTATAACTCCCCAAGAAATTGACAGATAGTGGCGTAATGACATAATAACCAAATAAGACACCGAGGAAAAATAAGAATGAAGTTACAAAAATGAAGCCTCTGGCAGATTTCTTCTCATTGGACTGCAAGCCTGGCGCGATAAAGGCCCAGAACTGATAAATGACATAAGGGAATGAAATGATAAATCCAGCGGTAATAGAGGTCCAGATATGAGCACTAAACTGACCTGCCATTGTCCTGCTTTGAATTCTGAACGGAAGCTCTTTAAAACAAAAACTTTCCTGTAAACCCAAGTATTCTGAAATAGTACACAGCAAATCATAAGTGAAAAAGTCAGCTCGCTTTGGACCAAAAATGATAACATCAAAAATAAAGGACTTCATGCCAAACGCTATGGCTCCACCTATAAGAATTGCAAGTGTAGCCCGTAACAAATGCCATCTTAAATCTTCTAGATGGTCCAAAAAAGACATCTCATCCGGATTCTTTTTAGTCTTCGCTTTTGCCATATTATATGATGCCTTCTTTTACTAGATTATGAAGGTGAACTACACCTGCATACTGACCAGAATCGGTAGCTATAAGTTGGGTGATATCATTATTTTCTAATAACTCCAAAGCATCAATAGCCATAGCTGAATTTTTGATGGTTTTGGGGTTCTTGGACATGATATCTTTTGCCTTTAACTTTGTAAAGTCATCTGTAGAACTTAGCATTCTCCTCAAATCACCGTCGGTTATGATGCCTACAACTTCACCCTGATCCAAAACTGCTGTTACACCAAGCATATTTTTAGAAATTTCTATGATCACATCTTTTAGTGGAGTATCTGGCGAAACCTGAGGCTTCATATTTTGAGAAGTAATGTCTTTAACTCTCAGATATAATGTTTTACCAAGTGCACCACCTGGATGAAATCTTGCAAAATCATCACTAGAAAATCCTCTAAGTTTGAGTAAGCAGACCGCCAGGGCGTCACCAACAACCAATTGAGCAGTGGTGCTGGTAGTGGGTGCTAAATTATTAGGACAAGCTTCTTTTTCAACATAAGAATTCAAAATGTAATCGGCTTGTTTTCCAAGAAAAGAATCTTTATTGCCAGTTATAGCAATAAGGGTATTTTTAAAGTTTTTAATAAGTGGTGCAAGAACTTTAATTTCGGGTGTATTTCCGCTTTTTGAAATACAAATCACAATATCATCTCTAAGTATGGTTCCCAAATCTCCGTGAATGGCATCTGCGGCATGCATAAAAACCGCCGGAGTTCCAGTAGAATTTAAGGTAGCTACAATTTTGGTCGCTATAATAGCACTTTTACCTATACCAGTAAGAATGACGCGCCCTTTCGACTTATAAATAGCATTGACAGCGTCTGAAAAAGACTTATCAATCAAACTTTCAAGATTTGCTATAGCCTTGGACTCGATCTGGATAATTTCCTTAGCGTAAGATTGTATTGCTACATCTTCCATAAATTAGTATATTTAACAATTGTGCGCCCTCAAAGAATGCGTATATTTAATCCTGCAAAGGTAAATAAAACTAAATAGTAATAATTCAATTGGAACAAATCAATTTACATCAAGAATTAAAGAAATACTTTGGTTTTAACGAGTTCAAAGGTCTTCAAGAAAGCGTTATAAAAAGCATCATAGCCAACGAAAATACATTTGTCATTATGCCAACTGGCGGAGGCAAATCTCTTTGTTATCAACTTCCAGCTTTAATCAAAGAGGGGACTGCCATAGTAGTCTCACCTCTTATTGCACTTATGAAAAATCAAGTAGATGCCATCAGAAACATCTCAGAGCATCATGGTGTGGCTCATGTGTTGAATTCTTCACTTAACAAAACGCAAGTCAAACAAGTGAAAGAAGATATTTCGAATGGCATTACAAAGCTTCTCTATGTCGCCCCAGAATCACTCACAAAGACTGAATACATTGATTTCTTAAAAGGAGAAAACATTTCATTTTTGGCCATCGATGAAGCCCATTGTATTTCTGAATGGGGTCATGACTTCAGGCCAGAATACAGAAACCTAAAAAACATCATAGAACGCATCGGGGATGACATCCCCATCATAGGACTTACAGCTACAGCAACACCTAAGGTTCAAGATGATATATTAAAAAACTTAAGGATTCCAAACGCCAAAACTTTCAAAGCCTCTTTCAATAGACCCAACCTTTATTACGAGATCCGCCCAAAGACAGATGATGTAGATTCCGACATTATTAAGTTCATTAAGAAGAATACTGGAAAAAGCGGTATCATCTATTGTTTGAGCAGAAAACGTGTTGAGCAGCTTTCTCAGACCCTTCAAGTAAACGGTATCAAAGCAGTTCCATATCATGCAGGACTGGATGCTAAAACGCGTAGCAAGCATCAAGATATGTTCTTGATGGAAGATATCGATGTGGTAGTGGCTACCATTGCTTTTGGGATGGGAATTGATAAGCCAGACGTAAGGTTTGTCATCCATAACGATATCCCAAAGAGTATTGAAAGCTATTATCAAGAAACAGGACGAGCAGGCAGAGACGGCGGAGAAGGCCATTGTATCGCATATTACAACCATAAAGATATTGAGAAGCTAGAAAAGTTCATGAGCGGCAAACCTATTGCTGAACAAGAAATTGGTCATGCTCTATTACAAGATGTAGTCGCTTTTGCTGAAAGCTCTATTTCTAGAAGAAAATATATCCTCCATTATTTTGGAGAGGAATTCGATACTGAAACTGGTGAAGGTGGTGATATGGACGATAACGTACGCTACCCGAAGACAAAAAAAGAAGCTAAAGATGATGTTCAGCTTATCTTGAAAGTAGTGAAAGAAACGGGGCAGCTCTTCAAATCCAAAGAAGTGGTCCACACGCTTACAGGGAAAACAAACGTCCTCATCAAATCTAATAAAGTTGAAAAACTAGATGTTTTTGGAGCAGGAAAAGACAAGCCAGCCAGCTACTGGACGGCATTATTGAGACAAGTGATTATCTCGGGCATGCTCAAAAAAGAACTGGAATCTTACGGAGTGGTTAAAATTCTTCCTCAAGGAGAAGAATTTTTGAAGAATCCGTCTTCATTTATGATGACAGAGGATAATGATTTTAGCAAAGCGGTCACCAGCAGTTCCACTTCTCAGCCTTCGGGTGGAACAGATCAAAAGCTGTTGAAAATGCTAAAAGATCTTAGGAAGAAAATAGCAAAGCGTAAAGAAGTACCTCCTTTTGTGGTTTTTCAGGATCCATCTTTGGAGGATATGGCATTGAAATACCCAATCAGCACCGAAGAACTTATCAATATTCATGGAGTTGGCGAAGGAAAAGCTAAGAAATTCGGAAAAGAATTTATCTCGCTTATTCAAAATTATGTGGATGAGAATGATATTTTAAGACCAGATGATTTAGTCGTAAAAAGCACAGGAGCCAATAGTGCCAATAAACTTTACATCATTCAAAATATAGACAGAAAGTTACCTCTCACAGATATTGCTCAAGGTAAAGGTTTCGAAATGAAAGACTTTATTAAAGAGATGGAAGCCATTGTGTTCAGTGGGACTAAACTAAATATCAACTATTGGCTGGACGATATCTTAGACGAAGATCAGCAGGAAGAAATTCACGACTATTTCCTCGAAGCAGAATCCGACAGTATAAATGAAGCAATAGATGAATTTGACGGAGATTACGACGAAGAAGAATTACGCTTGTATCGAATCAAGTTTATAAGTGAAGAGGCCAATTAAAAAAAGCCAATTTGAAAAAATTGGCTTTTGAATATTTTGATTTTTTTAGTCAGGTTTAATTAACCTTCGGAATAAAAACCTCAGCGAGCATACACCTTGCACTGCCACCACCATGGGTCTCAATGGTTGAAAGATCACTGCTTAAAATCGGACAATGCTTTTCGATAGATTTGATTTGATGTTCTTTTAAGGAGTCGTGAGCGGTTTTACTCATAACCAAATACTTTGAAGATTTTCCTTGAACTTGAAGCATGTTTCCTGCAAAATTATTCATCTGCTCTTCAGAAATTGAGATAATTTCCTTTCCATCTTGAGTAAGGCTATCTGCAACTAGCTTTCTTTCTTTTTTATCGTCTATGGCATCAAGACAAATCACTGCAAACTCTTCTGCAACACACATCATCACATTGGTGTGGTAAATTGGTAAGCGTTCCCCTTCATGACTTTGGTATGCATTGAAAATAATTGGGGTGAACTCAAAATCTTCACAGAATTCTATCACCAAATCCTCATCAGCTCTTGGAGACAAAGCACAATACGCTTTTCGATTTTGTCTATCCAATATCAAACTCCCTGTACCTTCTAAGTAGATGTTTTCTAATTCTGCTGAAGTATAATCCACAAAATTTCTGATGAATCTGCCTTCTGCTTCAATTTTCTCAAAAATATCCTCTCTTCGCTCTTTACGTCTGTTCTTGGCAAACATGGGGTATAACGCCACATCTCCATTTTCGTGAAATGACACCCAATTGTTTGGGAAAATAGAATCCGGCGTATCTTGGCTAGCAATATCATCGATCACAATCACATTTACACCAACACCTTTTAGTTTATTTGCAAAGGCATCAAATTCGGTTTGGGCTTTTTTATTGACCGTTTCCTGTAGGTCTTTGGTTGTTTTCTGAAAGTAATTATTGACTGCTGTCTCTTCATTCATTCTAAAGTGGACAGGGCGAATCATCACTAAAGTATCTGTAATCTGTTTCATTTATTCTCTTATTAGAGGTAAAGTTGAGCACCTCAACAAACCTTCCTGTTTGGCGATTTCTCTATAGTTTACGGTTTCTACTTGAATTCCTTTTGAAGTTAACCACGCATTCAAACGTTTAAAATGCTGGTCTGAAATGACCACTTTTTTTGAAATAGAAAAAATATTACTGTTCATATCATACATCTCCTGAGCGTCTATTTCTAAAATATTTTCTTTTCCGTAAAGATTGACCAACCAGTCGTATTCGTCTTCTTCCAGAAACCCATTTCTATGAATAATAGCATATTTATCTCCAACAGGTTGAAAACAACAATCTAAATGAAGCGCATTGGCCTTAGGATCTGTATTTGATTTTCTAAGGTTGAAAGACTTTACAGTTTTACCAGGGAATAGTTTTTGTAACTCTTCAACCGCTTGCATATTGGTCCTGGCAGTTATAAAATCTGGGTAATCCTCTCCTCTGTAAGTCCCAACCAGGATATAATCACCATGAGGCATAACATCTCCGCCCTCGATATGGCAATGCTCCGGAAGTCTTATTTTTTTGTCGGAGTCAATCTTTTCTAATATGTAATCTATGGCTTTTATTTCCTTTTCTCTGTCGGGAAGAATATTGGCAAAAATGAACTTATCATCGATTACAAAGCCTATGTCTCTAGAGAAAATCTGATTATAATCTTGAATTACCTTTGGTCTTAAGACCTCAACCTGATGTTTTTTGAGAATAGTGGCTACTTGCTCCATCTCCTCTACCATATCATCTTCTTCTGGATAGGTCCCTTCTTTTATATGTTTAATAGATTTTGGATCGTAAGCATCTTCAAGTTCTGGGGGCTTCCCATTAGAATTAGCAACACCTAGAATCACTGATTTCAACGCAGAGGTTTCGTTGGTTATATGTAGTTTCAAAATTTCTAATTTTTGATGCAAATATAATGAAAAACTAAGGCTTCAACTACTGTTAAAAGCTCAGGATTTGAAGTTGAGAAGCAGGTTGGGATCTGGACAGTTTTTCTTATAAAACTCTAGATCAGATTCAGTAGAAACCCCTGGATAATCTCCAATTTTATCTTGCATATCCAAAATCAATTGAAAATGCAAGTGGGGGGCATAATTTCCATTTACCTCATTTGTCCCTAGCTCAGCAATTTGTTGATCGATGAGGATCTCTTCACCAAACTTGAAACTATATAAAGATGCTCTGGATAAGTGACCGTAAAGAGTGTAAAAGGGTTTGCCCTCAAATTGGTGTTCCAGAATAAGTGTTGGACCGTAATCTCCAAAGTTTAAGTTGTCCTGCTGACTATGAATTTTTCCAGGTAAAGGACTGTAAACTGGAGTTCCTGCTGGTGCCCAAACATCAATTCCTAAATGAACATTTCTCTTATGTGAGTGAGAACTGTCACCAAAATATGAACTTCTGTCATATAGACTTCGCTTTTCGAGATAGCCACCAAATGCTGCTTTAGCATTTCGATCTTTTAAATACTCGCTTAAATAATCCTGAAGGGCAAATTCAGTGGATAAATCAATAGACAAATCCGATGTTTTCTTATCTGAAAGGTCTAAGTAAACATAATCCCTTTCAGAATAAGCTGGTCCTAGAATAGAAAAAAAATGGGGGTTGATGTGATCTTTTATCAAATTCAGCATAAAAAACATTCAGTTTAGAACTAACAAAACCCCAACTTTCGTTGGGGTTTTTAAAAATATATAGTCTTTAAGATTATTCATCTCTTAGGACGTTAAGCGTCACATCAATATTATCACGAGTTGCTTTAGAAAATGGGCACACTTCATGAGCTTCATTTACTAGAGTTTCAGCTGTTTTAATGTCGTCGATTCCTGGCAGATAAGAGTCTAAAACTGCAGAAAGAAGAAGACCATCATCATCCTTATTGATGCTAATATGAGCAGTAACACTAAAATCACCTAAATCTACCTTGTGTTTTTCTGCGACTAAACCTAACGCACTACCAAAACAGGCTGAATAAGCAGAACCAAATAGCTGTTCTGGATTGACGCCATCACCTCCATCTCCTCCAAGACCTTTAGGCATACTTAAAGGCATATCTATAGGACCATCTTCAGTTTTGACATGTCCTTTTCTGCCTCCCTTTGCTGTTGCTTTCGCTGTATAAAGTGTTTTCATGAGTTTTTTATTTTTAGTTATTCCGAATATACTAACTACACGAGCTCAGTAAAAAAATGAATTCATAAATTTGTACTAAATGTAATCTTATGGCTTCGTCCGAAAACAAGAAATCTGCACTGCAAGAAACCAAAAGCGACCCTAGTATAAACTTGAGTCAATCTTCAGCAGAAAAAATAAAGGCTTTAAGGCGAAAGTCCAAAAATATTCAAAGCCTGGCTCAAGGTATTTTAAATGGAAACAAAACAGATTTAAGCCAGGCCATTACTCTTATTGAGAGTCAAAGCAAACGCCATACAGAAGACATCAAAATGCTTATTTCTTCCTGCCTGCCTTATTCCAATAAATCTTTGAGGATTGGGATTACTGGTGTGCCTGGAGTTGGCAAGAGTACATTCATAGAACAACTGGGACTTCTTCTGGTGGAGAAAGGTCACAAAGTAGCCGTGTTGGCAGTAGACCCCTCCAGCTCGGTCACCAAAGGAAGTATTTTGGGAGATAAAACCAGAATGGAGAAATTGGTACAACACCCCAGTGCTTACATCAGGCCAACCGCTTCTGGGGAGTCTCTGGGAGGTGTTGCGAGAAAGACACGAGAAAGTATTTTGCTTTGCGAAGCTGCTGGTTTTGACATTCTATTGATAGAAACAGTAGGTGTAGGTCAAAGTGAAACTGCTGTGCATAGCATGACAGATTTCTTTTTACTCTTAAAACTTGCTGGAGCTGGTGATGAATTACAAGGCATCAAACGCGGTATTATTGAAATGGCAGATGCCATCGTGATCAATAAAGCGGATGGTGAAAACATAAAAGCAGCCAAAAAAGCCAAAGTTGAATTTAACCGGGCTTTACATATGTATCCTTCCAAAGCAAATGGATGGGTGCCAAAAGTAAAGCTGGCCAGCGCCCTGAACAATGAAGGCATTGATAAGGTTTGGAAAATGCTAACAGATTACTTCTCTAAGGCTAAAGCCAATGGTTATTTTGAAGAAAAAAGAGCCAGTCAAAACAAATTTTGGCTTACACAAACCATTGAAGACACCTTAAAAAAAGAGTTTTATCAAAATGAAATCATCAAGAGTGAATTTCCTAAAGTTCTAGAACAAATTCACAATCAAGATTTAAGTCCTTTTGAAGCTGCTGAATATTTATTGAATAAGGCTAAAACTTAAGGACTGCTTGTAAAGTCAGGATTGAACTTTGAGGTCAAATATTTATGAAATTTAAAAAATAAATGGCCTGTCACAATACCAAGAGCTGCTCCCGTAAGTATATCTCCAGGATAATGAACTCCAACATAAATCCTGCTGTAGGTAACCATAAACGCCCAAAAAAACATCCAGTAAAACACGTTTTTATAATATGGCCTTAAAATATTTGAAACCAAGGTTGCCACCGCAAACGAACTTATGGCATGTCCGGAAAAATATCCAAACTTGCCGCAGCGTTTAGCCAGAAATCTGCCGTATTCAATAAAGGCTTCATTGCAAGGCCTTAACCGCTCAAAAGTAGCTTTAGACAGGTTGGCAAATTGGTCTGTGAATGTGATCATTAATGCAACAACTAAGATGGTAACTCCCAATCCCTTAAGTTTAATCTTCTTGAAAATCAGAAACAAAAGAAGTGCATAGAACGGTATAGAGGTTTCCTTTTCAGTAAGGAAAACCCAAAACCAATCCCATTCTTCCACTCCCAAGTTATTGAAGTAAAGAAATACTTCTCTATCTAAAATTTGAAGTTGCTCTAACATCTAGTTCTGGTAACGGTCTACTTCTCTATCGTAAAATTCTGAAGCTTCTTTAATCAAGTTATTGGTTTCTTCGACCAGTTCTTCTTCATTTTCTTCATCAAAGTCTTCAAACCATTCGATATCATCGGTTTTCAAATCGATAATGAATCTAGGAAATTCGGTATGAATTATAAAAATAGACTCAGGATAATCTGTATTGTCTCCTAATATAAATCTTGGTAATTTCATGTGGACGCTAATTTTGTTTCTCCAAAAGTATGAATTTGTTTTTTTGAGAGCATATTAAATCTAATGTACAGCATAATCGCGGAAGCCGTAAGTCCGGAGAGAAGTCCTAGCCATATGCCCATACTACCCAATACATCTGCTTTTCCAGTAAAATAGGACACAGGCAAACCAATAAGCCAATAGGCAATAAAGCAAAGTACAGTAGGGACTTTTACATCCTGTAATCCTCGTAAAGCACCAAGGATAGCCACCTGCAATCCATCGCTCAATTGAAAAAGTGCTGCAATAATCAATAATTGAGATGCCAGAACAATAACTTCGGCATCATCGATGTATAAGGTGGGCAGAAATCCTTTTAAAAGAATAAAACCAAATGCAAACACGCCCTCGATCAAAAATACCTGAAGAAAAATAGAAAAAGCTACGTCTCTTAGGGTTTTGAATTGGCGTTTCCCTTTTTGATTGGCTACTCTAATGGTTGCTGTAACCCCTAGTCCAACTGCTATCATGAAGGTCATTGAGGCTAGATTCAATGCAATTTGGTTGGCAGCTTGTGCCTTAGTGCCCAAAGTCCCAGCCAAAAGAACAGTTGCTGTAAAAATTCCACCCTCAAATAACATTTGTAATGCTGTAGGAAAACCCAGATGAATCAATCTTTTGAAGATGGCCTTATCTAAATACTTCTTCATCAAGATAAAATAAGACTTTAGTTTTGGTCTTTTGCTCAAGATAAGATAAAGCAAAATCAGCATAAAAACTCTTGAAATCAAAGTTCCTATAGCTGCACCTTCCAGTTCTAAACGTGGAAAAAACCAAATTCCATAAATTAAAAAATAATTGAATATCACGTTAACCACATTAGCCAATAGTGTGGCATACATAGCATATTTTGTCAAAGAGAGTCCGTCTGCAAACTGCTTAAAGCCTTGAAAAATCATAAGAGGAATTAATGAAAAAGCTACAATATCGAGGTAAGGTAAAGCTAAATCTACTACATCCTTAGGTTGATCGAGGTGATACAAAATAGGCTTAGCCAGCAGCAATAAAAGAAACAAGACTACTCCATTTACAGTACACATCACCAAACCATGCTGAAAATATCTTCGACCCTTTGTAGCATCTCCCTCTCCATCGGCTTCTGCAATAAGCGGAGTAATGGCAAAGCTAAACCCTATCCCAAGAAAGAGCGCAAAAAAGATGAGCGTATTGCCCAGCGAAACTGCAGCTAAAGGTGCAGCCCCTAGTTTTCCAATCATTAAATTATCCACAAAGCCCACCAAAACATGGCCCAGCTGACCAAGCATAATAGGCAAAGCAAGGCTGAAGTTTTTAGAAAATTCTTTAGTATAAATTGATAAATTCAAAAGTCGATTTTTCAGTTAGCAAAAGTACACTTTGAGAATAGAATATTGGTTTATGACTAATTAATAAATCTTAAAATAAGTAACTTCATTTAAGGAACAGATTTGATGAAGAAAAATAATAAGTCATCAAGACCATGTATTTCTTTTATATTTGAAAAATCAATTCAGAAAATAGAGAAACTTGAAAAAAGACTACAATAAGGAGGAAATAATTCAACATGTATCTACATTGTTACAGGAGATTCCTACTTCCATGGAAATTGTAAAAGATGATTCTAAGAAAGAACAGAGATTTCTTTATTTAGCTAAACATATGGTTGAAAAGGCTATCAAAAAAGACGCCCTATTGGTTTCTGACGATGGCCGGGGCATCGCTATTTTTTTCAAAATGGATGGTAAAGGAGATGGATTTTGGACAGAATTACTTCAAGATTTAAAGCTCGCTATCAATGTCACTGGCCTAGCTAAAGGATTAAAAGCCTTAAAAACTCAAAAATTTGTTAGACAGCAGCGCCCCAATGAAGGAGAATACTTATACTGTTGGTTCTGGGGAATATTACCAGATGCCAGAGGGAATACCAGTGACAAAACCCCCTACAAGATGAAAGATGAAATGTTTCGCATATCTGAAAGCTTACAACTCCCTATTTATGCAGAAACTCGTATAAGGAAAGTAAGTGTGGCTTACAGAAGATATGGCTTTGAAATGCTTAAAGAATGGAAACACCCAAGTGGTGACACCATGTATTTTTTAAGATACGTTCCACCTAAAGCTTAATTCTAAGTACTTTTGATTTGAACAAATTTCTTCACGTCTTCTTCACTTATTTTTTGATCACCTAGAATAATAAGTCGTTCAACTACATTTCTTAACTCTCTTATATTTCCCGTCCAGTTGAGTTGCTCTAGCAATGCAATGGCTTTGTCCTCAAATAATTTGGGTTTAGTGCCCTGTTCTTTTGCAATTCTCTCTGTGAAGTATTGAATCAATTCTGGAATATCAGCACGTCTATCTTTCAGTGCAGGAACGTGGATAATGATAACTGCCAATCTATGGTACAAATCTTCTCTAAAGGTTTTACCCCCTATTTCATCTTTCAGATTTTTATTGGTTGCTGCAATAACCCTTACATCAACTTTGATATCCTTATCGCTACCCACGCGTTGAACTCTGTTTTCTTGTAGAGCTCTCAAAACTTTAGCCTGAGCAGACAGACTCATATCGCCGATTTCATCTAAGAAAATCGTGCCTCCGTTGGCAGCTTCAAATTTACCAGCCCTGTCTTTATTGGCAGAGGTAAACGCCCCTTTTACATGACCAAAAAGTTCACTCTCAATTAATTCTGAGGGGATAGCCGCACAATTAACTTCAATAAATGGCCCCTTACTTCGGTTACTCTTTTCATGAAGCCAGTGAGCAACAAGCTCTTTTCCGGTACCATTTTCTCCAGTAATCAAGACTCTTGCTTCTGTGGGAGCAACTTTATCTATCATTGACTTGATCTGGTCCAGCGCGTCGGATTTTCCAACCATTTCAAATTGCTTGGAGACTTTCTTTTTTAATTGCTTGTTCTCCTGAGCAAGTTGAGTATGGTCTAATGCAATCCTCACCGTGTTTAACAAACGGTTGAGATCTGGCGGCTTGGAGATATAGTCGAAGGCTCCCATTCTCATCGTTTCGACCGCAGTTTCAAGATCACCATGACCAGAAATCATAACGACTGGAAGCTCTGGTTGTAGTTTTTGACAAGCTGACAAAACTTCCAGACCATCCATCTTTGGCATTTTAATATCACAAAGCACCAAGTCGTAGGTATGTTTTTTAATGAGTTCAACCCCTTCCAGTCCATCCACTGCCTCATCTATCTTGTAGTCTTTTTCTTCTTCTTGTAGGATTTTCTTAAGCACTCGTCTTATCGCATCTTCATCTTCTATAATAAGTAATGTAGGCATGTTTTATATTTTGATTTAAAGATAAGTTTTATATCAAGTTATAAAGATAGCTTTGTCTACATTTTAGAACATTTTAAGCGCTAAGGTTTCTCTCTTAAAAAACAAAACCCACCCTGAAAAAAACAGGGTGGGAAAAAAAATTGCTATGAAAAAGAAAAAAACACCGCTTAATTTAGCGGTGTTCAAATATATATAATATTTTGTTAACTAGCTTAAGAAAACATGTCTTTTACCTTTTCAAAGAAGGATTTATCGGTCTTATCTGGATTAGGTTCAAAGCTTGAATCGCCTAGATTCGCTTCAAAAAACTCTTTTTGTTCCTTAGATAAGGTCTGAGGGGTCCATAGATTGATATGCACTAGTAAATCTCCAGTCCCATAACCATTAAGGTTTGGCAAACCTTTGTTTCTAAGTCTTAATATTTTACCACTTTGAACTCCGGGTTCTACTTTAATTCTCACTTTTCCTCCAACAGTTTGTATTTCTTTACTTGCCCCAAGCGCAGCTTCAGGATAACTGATGTAAAGATCATAATGCAAGTTTTCACCATCGCGTTGCAAACTTTCGTGTTCCTTAACTTCTATAAGAACAATCAAATCTCCAGGAATTCCGTCCCCAACAGGTTCATTACCTTTATTGGATACTTTCAATTGCATACCGTCTTCTACTCCAGATGGAATTTTGATCGAGACGGTTTCTTCAGTCATTTTGAGACCATGAGCATCTGTGCCTTGCCCTTTTTTATCGATGATTTGACCAGAACCACCACATGCTGTACAAGGAGACGCAGTTTGCATCCGTCCTAAAATAGTATTTGTAACTCTGGTAACTTGTCCAGATCCATTACAAGTTGTACAGGTTTTGAAGCTTGTGTCAGAAGGTTTTTTCTTACGAGAAACTTTTACTTTCTTCTCTACTCCTTTAGCAACTTCTTCTAAAGTTAAGCTTACACGAATTCTAAGATTCCCCCCTTTAGCTCTTTGCCTTCCACCAAATCCGCCTCCAAATCCAGAGAAACCTTGACTTCTTCCGCCAAAACCACTACCAAAAATATCACCGAACTGGCTAAAGATATCATCCATGTTCATACCTCCGCCGCCGAAGCCTTGGGAGCCATCAAAAGCACCATGACCAAATTGATCATACTTCTGTCTTTTCTGCTCATTTCCTAAAACCTCGTAAGCTTCAGCTGCTTTTTTAAATTTATTTTCAGCTTCTGAATCATCTGGATTTTTATCGGGATGGTATTTTATGGCCATCTTCCTGTAAGCCTTTTTAATTTCAGCTTGAGAAGCGCCTTTAGATAATCCTAATATGTCGTAATAATCTTCTTTCATAATTTATTATTTTCCGGTAACTACTTTAGGGTAACGTATAATTTTGTCACCCAGAGTATATCCTTTCTCAACTACGTCGATGATTTTTCCTTTCATATCCTCACTAGGCGCAGCAATTTGTGTGATGGCTTCGTGTAATTCTGAATCGAAAACATCGCCAGATTTCACAGTCATCACTTCCAAACCTTTATTTTTAAGTGTTTCGCGTAGCTTATTATTGATAAGCTCTATTCCTTGAATCAAGGATTCATCGGAAGATTTCTTGATTTCAAGCATCGCTCTATCAAAGTCGTCTAAAACAGGAAGCATAGATTGCATGACGTCCTGACTTGCCGTTTTAAATAATTCTATACGTTCTTTAGAAGTCCTTCGCTTATAGTTTTCAAACTCAGCAAATAGCCTTAGATACTTATCATCTTTAGCGTCAAGTTCTTGCTGAAGTTGCTCTTCTTTGGATAATTCTTCTTCTGGAGCTTCTTCTGCTTGATTTTCTTCTGAAGATTTTTCTTCGTTTTGTGACTCAGAAGCTTCAGTCTGTTGATCTTTCCCTTCCATGTCAACTGGCTCTTTTTCTTCTGAATTTATATTCTTCTTACTCATGTGTGACTATTTTTTTATCAATTGGCAAATGTACTGCCAATTCTACCATAATGCCATAATGACATATCACAACTGTGGAATGTTTTTGGATAATGATTTTTTTAAACCTAAATAAACTAAAAAATGAAAAAAAGAGTAATTAATTCAATGCTGATTTTATCACTAGTTGTGACAGTACTTAGTTGCAAAAGCGACAAGAAAACCGAAACGTCTGAAGTAAAGGAAACAAAGGAAAGCACAGAAATGGCTGCAACTTATAATGTTGATGTACAGCAGTCTAAAATAAACTGGCTAGGGTCAAAACCTGCTGGGGAGCATAATGGCCAAGTATCTTTGAGTGAAGGTAGCCTGGAAGTAAATAATGACAATCTAGTTGGTGGCACTATCATTATTGACATGACAAGTATTGAGGTTCAAGACCTAGAGGGTGATGACAAGAAAAAACTGGAAGACCATCTCATGGGATATTCCAATGGTAAAGAAGATCACTTCTTTAACGCCAACACTTATCCTGAAGCTAAATTTGAAATTACTGGAATGGAAGAGAAAGAAGGACAAACTATGTTATCTGGTAACTTAACCTTAAAGGAAACTTCAAAAAACATCACCTTCCCAGTAAGCGTTTCTATGAACGAGTCTGATAATTCTATCATGTTAACCTCAGATGAAATCATTTTGGATAGAACTGAATGGGGAATCAAATTTATGTCTAAGTCTTTTATTGAAAACCTTGGAGATAACTTTGTCAACGATCAAATGAAAATATCCTTTGACTTAAAAGCATTTAAAGCTGAATAAGCATTACCTCTAAATAGAACAAAAAAATCCCTCAAATTAAATTTGAGGGATTTTTTTATATCCAGACTTAAGGAGTACGAAATTATGCTTCTCCTGTAGGTCCACCAAAATTCAGTGGAATATTGGTTTTTTCTTGTTCTTTAATAGAACCCTGACTTTTTTCAAAACGATTGATATTATCATTTAAAGCTTTCAACAAACGCTTAGCGTGTTGCGGAGTGAGAATAATTCTAGACCTCACCTTATTCTTAGGCGATCCAGGCATGATATTCACGAAATCCAATACAAACTCAGTTTGTGAATGATTGATAATTGCCAGGTTGCTGTAAATGCCCTGAGCGACATCATCATCGATTTGGATATTCAGCTTTTGTTGCTTCTTATCGTTTTGATCACTCATAGTTAATTAAAGTTTACATTCACTTCTTGTTTCTTCTCCATCATTGTTGCCAATTCTTCTTTGGAACCTACAATGATATCGTCGAATTCTCTCAATCCAGTACCAGCTGGAATTCTATGTCCAACAATAACATTTTCTTTCAATCCTTCTAAGTAGTCAATTTTACCACTTACTGCAGCTTCATTCAATACTTTAGTTGTTTCCTGGAAGGAAGCAGCCGATATAAATGATTTGGTTTGTAGAGACGCTCTTGTAATACCCTGAAGTATTGGTGCTGCTGTTGCAGATTCTGCATCACGTGCAGTAACCAACTGTTTGTCTTCACGTTTCAAGATAGAGTTTTCATCTCTCAATTCACGTAGAGTAACAACTTGTCCAGGCTTAAGAGTGGAACTGTCTCCAGCATCCTCTACAATTTTCTTACCAAAAATATTATCGTTTTCTTCAATAAAATCCTCTTTATGTACCAATTGGTTTTCTAAGAAAATAGTATCACCAGAATCCTGAATTTTGACTTTTCTCATCATTTGTCTCACAACAACTTCAAAGTGTTTGTCATTAATCTGTACCCCTTGTAGTCGGTATACTTCCTGAACTTCGTTCACCAAGTATTGTTGAACTGCACTAGGTCCTTTGATGTTCAAGATATCTTCTGGAGTCACAGAACCGTCTGACAATGGCATTCCAGCTTTTACGTAGTCATTTTCTTGTACCAAAATCTGGTTGGAAAGTTTGACTAGATATTTCTTGACTTCACCAAGTTTAGATTCTATGATGATTTCACGGTTACCTCTTTTGATCTTACCAAAAGATACAACACCATCAATTTCACTTACTACAGCAGGGTTCGACGGATTTCTAGCTTCAAACAATTCTGTAAGACGTGGAAGACCTCCTGTGATATCACCAGCTTTAGATGATTTTCTAGGAATTTTTACCAAAATCTTACCGATTTTAATTTCTTCATCATCGTCTACCATTAAGTGAGCACCTACTGGTAAGTTATAAGATCTCATGATCTCATCCTTATTATTTTTAATATGAAGAGTCGGTATCTTACGCTTGTTCTTAGATTCTATAATTACTTTCTCTTGGAAACCAGTTTGCTCATCACTTTCAACCTCATAAGTCTGACCTTGAGTGATGTTTTCAAATTCAATTTTACCAGAGAATTCAGAAATAATTACACCGTTATATGGATCCCATTTACAGATAGCATCACCCTTTTTGACTTTGTCTCCTGGGCTAATCATCAGTTCTGAACCGTAAGGAATCACGTTTGTACTTAACGCAATACCAGATTTTTTATCGATGATTTTAACTTCTGAAGTTCTTGAAATAACAATATCAATTTTCTTTCCTTCGCTATTTTGTCCTTCAACTGTTTTGAGATCTTCAATTTCGGCTACACCATCAAATTTAGCCTCCAATTTGTTTTCTTCTGAAATGTTACCTGCAATACCACCAACGTGGAAGGTTCTTAAAGTTAACTGTGTACCAGGCTCCCCAATAGATTGAGCAGCAACTACACCAACAGCTTCACCTCTTTGTACAGTTTTATTGGTAGATAGGTTTCTACCGTAACATTTCACACAAATACCTTGTTTTGCTTCACAGGTTAATGGAGAACGTACTTCAACAGAATTTAAAGCAGATGCTTCAATTTTTTCTGCTGCATCCTCATGAATTTCTTCACCTGCATTCACAAGAAGTTCCTGTGAAATTGGATCGATTACATCATTTAATGCTGTTCTACCTACAATTCTTTCAGCTAAACTTTCTACAACTTCATCGTTTTTCTTCAGTGCAGAAACTTCAATACCTCTCAATGTTCCACAGTCTTCTTCTCTTACGATAACATCCTGAGAAACATCTACCAATCTACGCGTTAGGTAACCCGCATCGGCAGTTTTTAATGCTGTATCGGCAAGACCTTTACGAGCACCGTGAGTGGAGATAAAGTATTCTAAGATTGAAAGACCTTCTTTAAAGTTAGATAGAATTGGATTTTCAATAATTTCACCACCAGCAGAAGTAGATTTTTTAGGCTTAGCCATCAATCCACGCATACCGGTTAACTGGCGAATTTGTTCTTTAGAACC
>CAZOAD010000008.1:59985-60659 GCA_964577705.1 uncultured Mesohalobacter sp. | reverse complement strand
TAGACGGTAGATAAAATTAAAAATTATTAATTCATAATTTTTAATTAGCAACTAAAACCGGTACCCAATATAGAAATCTCCTGCTCCTACAAACTCATTAGGGCTATTCCCAAGAAGGTTTCTACCGATTCCCAGTTTGATTTCAAAGAGAACTCCTGAGGAGTTGATCCACTTGGAGCCAATCGAAAATCCAGGAGCCACATCGAAAAATGAGTCTCCACCTCGAAACTCTCCCATACCATCTTGTGCAACAAAGAATTCATCGTCTTCACCGGAATAAATAAAAGAAAAGGCTTCTACAAAAAAACGATGACCCTTGAACTCAGGGTTTTTACCAAAATAAAATCTATAATAGGGACTTATTCCAAATTTTTCATTTTCGATAGCATCATCAAGGTTGATGAAGAGCGAGGCTCCAAATCCAGAGCTGGATGTATTGATGTACTCATAACTTAAATCCAGATAGCCTGCCGCCAGAAGTTTAAATGCTCCAAGTCTTAACTCATGAATTTTTTCGTAATTGGCTTTTAGAGATGGGTCTGCACCTATGCTGTCTTGCGGGTTTTGCTTATCTTGAGCATAATTTATTGCTTTTTCTGAAGTTTGTTTAGCAATAGGTTCTAATTGTGCTATAAAACCTAATATTAATGCTAACATACAAATGCTTATTGTTT
>CAZOAD010000008.1:58442-59975 GCA_964577705.1 uncultured Mesohalobacter sp. | reverse complement strand
CTGTCTTGCGGGTTTTGCTTATCCTGAGCATAATTTATTGCAAAGCATAAGGCAAGTAAAAGCGTAAAAAGTGATTTCATAATGTAGGATGAATAGTCTTAAGCTAAGATAGTCTAAAATCTGAAATTTAAATTTTAAATTAAAAATTTTGAATTACTAATTATGAATTGATATTGCTTTGCGCTCCCGATAGGAGTGGAAATCCCGCGAGTCGATTCTTTTAAAAAGTTGGACTGCAGTGAGCTTGACCAAAGGAAAAGCCTCACAGCAGTCCAACTTTAAATAATAGGCTTGTGGAATTGTAACGGATAGCGGGATAAAGCGCCCATGAAATTAATCTTGGCCTATGTCGTTATAATGCTATAGTTTTATATTTTTACCAAAATTTATCGAGTGGCATCTTCTTTTGAAAAATATCAAAAACGGCGATTGATTACCTCCTACTTTTCGGTGGTGATTAGCATTGCTTTGGTTTTGTTTCTTGTGGGATTATTGGCCTTACTGGTGCTCAACACCAAAAAAGTAGCCGACCACTTTAAGGAACAAATCGCTCTTTCCATCTACCTAAAAGACACGGCGAAGGAGGTGGAAATCGATCAATTGCAAAAATCCCTTGCCCTGGCAGAATATACCAAAAGCATTGAATTTGTCTCCAAAGAGGAGGCCGCTAAGGACTACAGCAAGGAAATTGGAGAAGATTTTATGGAATTTTTGGGTTATAACCCCTTGCAAAACTCCATCGACGTGTACTTTAATGCAGACTATGTGTCTGAAACTAAAGTTGCTGAAATATCTAGGGATTTGGGAGAGAAGGAATTTGTAGATGAAATCGTCTACGATAAACCGCTAATTGCTCTGCTAAATGATAATATTAAACGCTTAAGTTTTTGGATTTTGGCGGTGAGTGGATTACTCACTTTCATAGCAGTACTGCTCATCAATAGCTCGATCCGTCTTTCAGTTTACGCCAAACGATTTACCATTAAAACCATGCAGATGGTAGGGGCAACCAAGCGCTTTATAAGACGACCTTTTATCTTAAAAAGTGTGAAGCTCGGAATTATAGGTTCATCAATTTCTTTGATTGGTATGGCAGTGGTGCTCTATTATCTCGACAAAAGCTTTCCTGAACTTAATTTGATAAGCGATGAGATCCTACTTGCTGGAATTTTTGCTGGAGTGCTTGTCCTTGGCATCTTAATATCCTGGCTGAGTACTTTCTTTGCGACTCAGCGCTTTTTGAATTTAAAAACTGACGAATTGTACTATTAATATGGGAGAAAGTAAACGTAAAAAAGAAGCAAAAGCTAACGATAAATTCATCTTTGAAAGAGAGAATTATAAATTTATGGTGATTGGCTTGGCTGTCATTGCTCTCGGATTTATCCTTATGGCAGGAGGCGGAAGCGATGACCCGAATGTGTTTAATCCAGAAATCTTTAGCTGGAGACGCATCCGGCTGGCTCCTACAGTTGTCTTGATTGGCTTTGCTATTGAAGTTTATGCTATTTTATTGAAGCCTAAATCTTCTAA
>CAZOAD010000008.1:36232-58342 GCA_964577705.1 uncultured Mesohalobacter sp. | reverse complement strand
TCCATGATTCCTGCTGCTTTAGTGGGTTATTTTTTTGAATCTGAAATGGAACTGCTGTTTGGTGAAAATCTGATTCTGGTTGGGTTTATGCTCATTCTTACAGCCTTACTGCTTTGGCTCACCGACAAAGCCAAAGCTACTCGAAAGCCTGTTTCTTATTCCAACTCTTTTGTAATTGGTGTGGCGCAAGCCATCGCTATTTTACCAGGAATTTCCCGAAGTGGAGCAACCATTGCCACGTCTGTTTTGCTTGGCAACGACAAACCCAAAGCGGCTAGATTTTCTTTTTTGATGGTCATCCCCCTTATTTTGGGAAAGATTGCAAAAGACATTAGTGGTGGAGAAATCTCCCTGGAGGATACCAATATGCTCATTTACGGAGTCGGTTTTACGACTGCTTTTCTTTCTGGTTTATTTGCCTGCACCTGGATGATTTCCATAGTGAAACGCAGCAAACTTAAGTATTTCTCTATCTACTGTTTTGTAGTTGGTGTAGGTGCCATCATTTTTACACAAGTAAATGGATAAATTGACACTAGAACATATCAAAGAAGGACAAGTCTTGTTGTTTGATAAACCCTTACACTGGACTTCATTCCAGGTGGTAAACAAAGTGAGATGGCTAATCAAACAAAAGTTTAAGCTCAAAAAAATTAAGGTAGGTCATGCAGGAACCTTGGATCCTCTGGCGACTGGCCTGGTTATTCTATGTACTGGAAAGGCGACCAAAACCATTGAATCCCTAATGGGGCAAACTAAAGTGTATACGGGTGAATTTACCCTCGGTGCTACCACACCTTCCTATGATATGGAAACTGAAGTCGACCAAACTTTTGATACTGCCCATATCAATCAGGACTTAATCGACAAGGCCTTACACCAATTTCAAGGTGAAATCATGCAAAAACCGCCCGTATTTTCGGCTTTAAAAAAGGAAGGGAAGCGACTTTATGAATACGCCAGAAAGGGTGAAGAGGTAGATATTCCAAAACGCCAAGTCAACATCGATTATTTTAAAATAACGGAGAATAATTTGCCAAAACTTAACTTTGAAGTTCAATGCAGCAAGGGCACTTACATTCGAAGCTTGGCTTTTGATTTTGGCAAAGCTTTAAATTCAGGGGCTTACCTATCAGAATTAAGACGAACTCGTATTGGCGATTATAAAGTCGAAAATGCCTTATCTATTGAGGATTTTGAAAAGTTATTAAACGACTAATTATCTGTTTTGAGGCAGTTCACGAGGTCTTCAGCTATATTCTTGCCTTTGTCTTGGTTATACCATTTCTGAAGAACAACCTTAAATTCGTCCCTCAATTTTCCAAATTCAGCTTTTTCTTTGGCGACTAGATCTGCTGCCTCTTTTGGTCTGGGTCCCCAAGTAAACAGAATCCTCTCTTCTTCAAGATTAAATGAGATTAATTTTGGAATGGACTTTCCACCGTTGGTCAAAAATTCGCTCATCAACTCATCATTTTCGTCTCTTAAAATCAATTTGAAATCTATGTTTGGATTCTCATCTGCTATCTTTTCCATAATAGGAATTACAGGAGCAGCATCTCCGCACCAGCCTTCGGTAATGACCAGCCAGGTTTGTTTTTGATCAACCTGCTGTATCTTTTGAATTTGATCTGAAGTCAATTCTGAAGTTTTCTCCCAACGTTTCATACGGTTAAACCCAAGCTTGGAATAATTGAGATAAGCCTCATTTTGGGTATGGCCGGTTGACTTCCCTTCTTTTAAAAGTCCTTCGACAAGTTGTTTATATTCTGAATACGAAAGCGTTCGATCTAAATGCTTTTTAATAATTTGTAGTTTATTCTGTTCAGACATAATTGTATGTTTACAGCGTTAAGGGATTAAATTCAATACTGAATGGCAAAAGTAAGGTGTGACTGGTGCAATAATTCTGAAATCTATGTGAAATATCACGATGAAGAATGGGGAGAGCCTGTCTATGAAGACTGTCGACTTTTTGAGATGCTTGTGCTGGAAAGTTTCCAGGCAGGTCTCAACTGGCTGACGATTTTAAAGAAAAGAGAGAATTTCAGGCAGGGCTTTGATCAGTTCGATTATAAATTGATTTCAAATTATTCTGAAGAGAAGATTTTGGAATTACTACAGGATGAGGGTATCATAAGACATAGAGGGAAAATTGAAGCAACAATAGATAATGCAAGGGCTTTTCTTAATATTCAATCTGAATTTGGTTCCTTTTCAAATTACATCTGGGCCTACGTTAATCATCAGCCTGAGTTGAATTCATTTTCAAA
The DNA here is from genome assembly GCA_964577705.1 of uncultured Mesohalobacter sp. Lineage (GTDB taxonomy): Bacteria > Bacteroidota > Bacteroidia > Flavobacteriales > Flavobacteriaceae > Psychroflexus. The sequence goes on along the minus strand of CAZOAD010000008.1, from coordinate 56,069 downwards.
TCTGGACCAGGTACCTTCCCAAACAGGTTTAAGTCGTGCAATTTCTAAAGATTTGAAAAAAAGGGGATTTAAGTTTCTTGGACCAACAACCGTTTACGCCTTTATGCAAGCGATAGGGCTGGTTAATGATCATGTTACCTATTGTTTTAAGCATAAAAAAAGCGCCTAATCACTTAGGCACTTTTTTAATTCAGAGTTTATTATAATTTAGTTACTCACCAATTGAGTATCCAATTTATCCCAAGTACTTACTTGTACAATTTTATTGTTTTTATAATCGACTTCAGAAAGAATTCCATCGTTCCAGAAGAACCACTTTCCAACTTTATTTCCGTCTTCATAATTAGCTTTGGCAAGTTTATTTCCTTCTTTATCGTAGGACATCCATTCACCATGAAGTTTATCTTTTAAGATATACCCTATTTGATGAATCTCGCCGGTTTCATAATACATGGTCACTTTCTCCAAATCTCCTACTTTCTCTTTCTTCACCAGGTTATTTTCAGTTTGAGCAAAAAGTGTAAAACTCATTAAAAATACCATTACAAGTGTGCTAAATGCTTTCATATCTTTTTTATTTATAGTCAAATATACATATTATTTACATTCAAAACACATTTAGTTAACATTAAATTTACATAATAAGCCTTAAGTCCTATGAATAGGCAATCATTAACAAAAAAAAAGGCAACATTGTTACTAACATATTTAGAAAATTTTCTTTGGCATAACTTCATTAAGACCGCTAACTTCTTATTTTTGCAAATCGTTTCATAAATAATAAGACATGTATAGAGATCACAATAACAGTGAGTTAAACCTCTCATCAATCCATAAAAAAGTAACCTTATCTGGCTGGGTTCAAAAAATAAGAGACAAGGGATTTATCATTTGGGTAGACTTAAGGGATCGGTATGGTATCACTCAACTGGTCTTTGATTCTGAAAGAACCTCTGAAGCTTTAATTGAGCAGGCTAGAAAGTTGGGAAGAGAGTTTGTGATCCAAGTTGAGGGTGAGGTATTGGAACGGGAGTCTAAAAATGATGCGATTTCCACAGGAGATATAGAAGTTTTGGTGGAAAAACTTACTGTGTTAAACGCTTCAGCAACTCCTCCATTTACCATCGAAGACCAAACCGACGGTGGTGAAGATTTGAGAATGAAGTACCGCTACTTAGACATCAGAAGAAATCCTGTAAAAAATAAATTAATTTTCCGAAGCAAAGTGTCTATGGCTGTTAGAAATTACCTTTCTCAACAAGACTTTGTGGAAGTTGAAACGCCTTATTTGATCAAGTCCACACCCGAAGGTGCAAGAGATTTTGTGGTCCCAAGCCGAATGAATGCTGGACAGTTTTATGCGCTCCCCCAATCCCCACAAACCTTTAAGCAATTGCTTATGGTAGGTGGACTGGACAAGTATTTTCAAATTGTGAAATGCTTTAGAGATGAAGATTTAAGAGCAGATCGTCAGCCAGAGTTTACACAGATTGACTGCGAAATGACCTTCGTAGAACAAGAAGATATCTTGAACACCTTTGAAGGATTAACCAGGCATTTGCTAAAAGAAATCAATGGAGTTGACGTGGAGGCATTTCCACGCATGACCTACGATGAGGCGATGAGAACCTATGGAAACGACAAACCAGACATCCGGTTTGGGATGAAGTTTGGCGAACTTAATGAAGTTGCACAACACAAAGATTTTAAAGTATTCAACGAAGCAGAGTTAGTAGTAGGGATTGCTATTCCTGGTGCTGCGTCTTACTCTAGAAAAGAAATTGATAAGCTTATCGACTGGGTAAAGCGTCCTCAGGTGGGTGCTAAGGGAATGGTCTACGTCAAATACAATGAAGACGGAAGCCTCAAGTCTTCTGTGGATAAATTCTACGACGAAGATGATCTAAAAACCTGGGCGCAGCAAACCAATGCAAAACCAGGAGACTTGATTTGTGTCTTATCAGGTGACACCAACTCTACCCGTGCACAACTCAGCGCCTTGCGTATGGAAATGGGAAACCGACTTGGATTGCGGAAAGCAGATGAATTTGCACCGCTTTGGGTGATTGACTTTCCATTGCTGGAATGGGATGAAGACACCCAACGTTACCATGCCATGCATCACCCCTTCACCTCTCCAAAAGTGGGGCAAATCCCACTATTGGCAACAGACCCTGGTGCAGTGAAGGCAAACGCTTACGATTTAGTTTTAAACGGTAATGAAATTGGTGGAGGCTCCATCAGAATTCACGACCAGAAAACACAAGCCATGATGTTTGACTATCTTGGATTTACCAAAGAGGAAGCCGAAGCACAATTTGGGTTCTTAATGAAAGCCTTTACTTATGGCGCCCCTCCTCACGGTGGTATTGCTTTCGGCTTGGACAGACTTGTTGCGATCTTAGGAGGGCAGGAAAGCATTAGAGACTTTATAGCCTTTCCAAAAAATAATTCAGGTAGAGATATTATGATAGATGCACCAGCACCTATAAATGAAGAGCAGCTTAAAGAACTTGATCTTAAGTTGAGAAGCTAACTTTGAAGCAAAAACTTCTGAAATATATTTTTAATTTTAAAATTGATGAAGTTGAAACTGTCACATTTATTGACTCAAGTCACTAACTGGCTAGAAAAAAGTTTTTCAAAACAACAGTTGCTTATTCTTATAAGTGCTCTTGTAGGACTGCTTTCTGGCCTTGTTGCGGTTGTCATCAAAAACTTAACTTACCTCATCCAATCGCTTTTAGGAGGAGGTTATATTTCTAATTATCATAATGCCTACTACTTTCTATTTCCTTTTGTAGGTTTATTATTAGTATACTTATTTTCAAAATTTATTTTAAAAAAAGAGATCGGTCAAGGAATCTCTACTACCCTGTATTCCATCTCCAGGCGTAAGGGTTTTATGAGAAAATTTCAAAATTACGCCTCTATCATAACTGCTCCGATAACTTTAGGTTTTGGTGGGTCTGCAGGTCTTGAAGCCCCAACTGTGGTTTCCAGTGCTGCTTTAAGCACCAGCTTTTCAAAATTTTTAAATCTTACCCAGGCCTCAAGAACACTTTTGATAGGCTGCGCAGCTGCTGGTGCCATGTCTGCTATCTTCCAGGCACCTATTGCGGGAATTATTTTTGCAATTGAGATTTTTAGCCTGGATCTCACCCTGGTTTCTATGATACCTCTGCTCGTAGCCTCGGTATCATCGATACTTACCTCCTATTTTTTCTTTGGATCGGATATCATACTTCACACTCAATTGGGAGAAGCATTTCAAATAAGTGATGTCCCTTTTTATTTGGCATTAGGAATTTTCACTGCTATGGCCTCCATTACATTTACTAAAGTTTACATCTACACCTTTAAAAAGTTCAATACCTTTAAAAGTAAGTTTAGCAAGATTATGGTTGGTGGCCTTATTTTGAGTGGCATTTTGTTTTTAGTCCCTCAGATTTATGGTGAAGGATACTCTACCGTAAATGAATTACTTGCTGGAAATCATGAACTCATTACCAAAAATCAATTTTTACAAGGGTGGAGTACTACCTGGATGGTCATTATCTTTTTGATTCTCCTTGTGGTTTTTAAAATGATTGCCACCTCGGTGACTATTGCCGCAGGAGGAATTGGAGGGATTTTTGCGCCCGTTCTATTTATAGGAAGTATGATAGGCCATTGTTATGGACTTGTCATCAACGCTATGGGTATTACAAAACTTCCTGTATCTGTAAGTCAATATACGTTGGTAGGCATGGCGGGCTTGATGGCTGGTGTCATGCACGCCCCATTAACGGCTATCTTCTTAATTGCTGAAATTACCAGCGGTTATAGTTTATTTATTCCCCTCATGATAACGGCTGCGATTTCTTACGTCATTACCAATCGGTTTCAGCCAAATTCAGTATATACTATGGAATTGGCCGCAAGAGGAGATTTGGTTACGCATAATAAAGACCAGGCTGTTCTTACCTTAATGGATATACACCAGGTGATTGAAGACAATTTTAAAGTATTGAATGATGATATGAATTTGGAGCAGATCGTGAATGAAGGTGTGATTAAGTCTAAGCGGAATATTTTCCCTGTAGTCGATAATGACTTTAATTTCAAAGGGATCATTTTACTGGACGACATCAGAACCCTGATGTTTGACAAGAGTCTATACCAAGAAATGACTGTTGTCGACTTGATGCGAAATGCCCCCGATGTGATTGATCTCAACGAATGTAAAATGAATCATATCATGAAAAAATTTCAAGACACAGATGCCTGGAACCTACCCGTAGTAAGAGGTGGTACCTACGTTGGATTCATTTCAAAATCGAAATTACTCACCGCCTACAGACAAAAATTAATTGATGTCACTGTTTAAAAACAACTTATGAGAACCCTAATAAAAATAGTCTTTTTACTTATTGCAGCCGGGTTTGGCCTTGGCGTATATTTTAAGCTTTATGAAGATGATCTGGTAGGCGAACGAATAATAGGCATCTGTGTTTTAGCCAGTGCTTTTGTGTTGATGCCCCTCTTTTTAGCTCATAGATGGAAAGGTAAAAAACTTCAGGACTACACTTTAACCAAGGAAAATATGGACCGAATGAACAAGCGTAATGCAGATAACGGCACCCATAAGAGCAATGATGCTGAGAAAAAATGATCGCTAACCCGCTACCTCACTGAGAATGATTAATTTAAAATAAAAATATTTCAATAAAATGAATACAGAATATATATTTTAATTACTTTTGTAGTATATTATTAATTATTATTTATTATTATGCAAGGTAAAGTAAAATTTTTCAATGAGTCTAAAGGTTATGGATTCATTACAAACGACGAGACAGGTGAAGACATCTTTGTTCACGTTACAGGACTCAACGGAGAAACTCTTAATGAGGGTGACGAAGTAGAGTACACAGAAGAAGAAGGAAGAAAAGGAATGAACGCTACAGATGTACGTTTGATCTAATCATATAAACATTTTTTTTTCAAAACCTTAAAACGCCACTCTTTCGAGTGGCGTTTTTGTTTTCTAGGTTTTACGTACGGCTTTTATAATTACTGCTTTACGATTTTAAAGCTTTTAGCTTCCTGATCCAGACTGATTAGATTAACGACGTAAACCCCTGAAGATAGATTTCCTAGATAAAGGTTATCTCCAACCTCGTTAAAAGATTTCACCAACTCTCCACTAGTGCTGTACAATTTGATTTGCTCAATCTTGATTTTATCGGGATTAATGAAGTATAAAACATCCTGAATTGGGTTGGGAAAAATCGAAATCTCATTCATACTTTCAAAATCCTCAGTATTTAAGTTGCAAGTTGCAGAAAAGGAAAATGTTCTTACGCCACCAGCTAGAATTGTCCAGGTATTGTAAGGGAAGCTTCCTGAGCTAGCCGCATCTGGATCATTGACTCCTATACAAACTGACGATTCGTTCTGATCTCTGGGAAAACCCTCAAAATTCAATTCTAAAGTAATGTTTTCATAATCAAATTCAGGATTATTCAAAAAAATAGATTTAATGTCAACCTGGCTTAGATCTATATATTCTAAATTCTCAAGATTACTCAAGTCCAAACTTTCTATGGTTATGTTTGGAACATCTGCAGCAGGGTTAGTCATATAAATTTCCCTAAGGTTGAGGTTTTCATTTAAAAAACCGGATTTTGTCTCGTCACCAAAAAAGTTGAAAGAGACGGTATTATTGAAGTTAATCACTTCGAGAGCAGAAAAATTCTCGATACCGGTAAATTCAGCGATGTTGTACCCCGAGTTTAACGAACTGAAATCCAATTCGGTAAGAGTTTCTATATCTGCGGTCAAAACTTGACCATTGGTAGTGGCATCAGAATCTATATTGAGATCGATCAAAGCTTGCTCAAAATTCTGATCTGGGATGCTTGTTGTTTGTGCTAGTGAATAATTAAAAACCAATAAGCTAAGAAATACTAAAGCGGATAATTGTTTCATCATATAAAGTTTTGGCTATGAACAGACTAAGTTAGCTGAAATTATCCAAAACAAAAAAACTCCTTTAACTTAATAAAGGAGTGATGCTCTTATCAAATGCAAAGTAGATTTATTCTACTACTTCAGCATCTTCAGTATTGTCTATTAAGACTTGACCTCTGTAAAACAATTTACCTTCGTGCCAGTGTGCTCTATGAAATAAGTGCGCTTCGCCAGTAGTAGTATCTGTAGCGATTTGAGGCATTTTCGCCTTGATGTGCGTTCTTCTCTTATCTCTTCTTGTCTTCGATATTTTTCTCTTTGGATGTGCCATTGCTCAAATATGTATTATTCGTTTAGTAATTCTTTTAATTTATCCCAACGAGGATCTGTATCCTCTACTTTTTTTTCTTCTGAAACTGTTTTAGGCTTCAACTCTTCTAACTTTTCAAGAATGTCGGATTTTATAGATCCATCTTCAACACCTGGATGAATCCTCTTGGCTGGTAATCCTAAGATAATTCCTTCATAAATGTATTGCTGGATTTCTACTTCATGATCACCATGAGACAAAATCAATAATTCTTCATTATCATCATTGTAATCTTCTCCAAACTTCACCACCAAAGACAAATGATTGTCAATCTCCTGATTGTAAGGTTCTAAAGTCACATCACAGTTGACGTTAACGTATCCTGAAAAGTCGAATTCCAACTCTAGCATGTTTGCTTTTTTGGTAAACTCAAGATCTACAGTGACATCAGAACTATTAAATTCTTGAAAATCAAAAAGGTCAAAGAACGCATTATCAATTTTGAAATCAAATCTGTGCTGTCCTTCCTTCAACCCTACGAAGGGTATCGCATAAGCTTTAAACTTCCTCATACAACATCAGTTTTGAGCCTGCAAATATATTAAAAATTCGTAATAATCCTGCTAAAATTCAATAATGATTTTATAAAGGGTTTTTTGTCAATTTCAAATATTCAATTCTATTCTTGAAGATAGATATCGACATAAAAATAGCCTGAGTAAAAGAACTACTTTCAGCAATACCTTTTCCTGCAATATCGAAAGCAGTCCCATGATCTGGCGAAGTTCTTATCCTGTTGAGACCCGCCGTAAAATTGACTCCGTTTCCAAAGGATAAAGTTTTGAAGGGTATCAAACCTTGATCGTGATAGGCTGCAATAATCGCATCAAAATTCGCATTGTTTTTCGAGCCGAAAAAACTATCTGCAGCATAGGGTCCAAAAACAAATTTCCCGCTGTCTATAAATTTCTTTATCGCCGGCTTTATGACCTCATCATCTTCCTTACCGATAACTCCTCCGTCTCCAGAATGTGGATTGATTCCTAAAACAGCGATTTTCGGCTCTCTAACATTGAAATCTTTCTTGAGGGATTCATGGATTGCATTCACTTTTTTATTGATGAGTTCTTCTGTGATTTTAGAAGATACTTCTTTTACAGGCACATGGTCTGTCAACAAACCCACTTTGATGTTGTCTGAAACCATAAACATCAAGCTGTCTCCTTTCAATTCCTGGGCTAGAAAATCTGTATGCCCTGGAAAATTGAAATCATCAGCCTGGATACTATTTTTATTGATAGGGGCAGTCACAAGTGTATCAATATCTTTTTTGATCAAAGCCTGGGTTGCAGCTTTCAAGGATTTGATCGCATAACCCCCAATGGCTTTATCTTCCTCTCCAAAATTGACTTTTACATTTTCCTTCCACACATTTACAACATTGATTTTACCTTCTATAGCATCTTCTGCACTGGAAATCCCATTAAACTGTAATTTGATCTTAAAGTAATTTCCAAAAAAGGACATCATTTTGGAGTTAGCAAAAATGACCGGAGTAAAAAGCTCTAGCACTCGACTATCCTGTAAAGATTTCAATATAATTTCAGGTCCAATCCCATTCATATCTCCAATGCTAATTCCCACTCTTATATTTGACCTAGTTTTCATAAAATTCGTCTATTTTTGTAGTAAACAAAGGTAACGAAATAATCTACAATTATGTTTACAGGTATTATTGAGGAAGTAGGAAGCATCTCTAAAATTGAGACTTCGGGAGGAAATATAGATTATACCATTAAGGCTCATCTTGCCAAAGAATTGAAGATCGACCAAAGTGTCGCACACAATGGCGTCTGCCTTACTGTGGTTGATATTGAAGAGGATACTTACAAGGTGACCGCCATAGATGAAACTCTGAATAAAACGAATCTAAAGCACCTTAAGGAAGGCCACCTTATCAATCTTGAAAGGGGCATGAAAATGAATGCCCATCTGGACGGACACATCGTTCAAGGCCATGTGGATCAAGTGGCCACATGCGAACGGGCAGAAACCAAAGACGGTAGCTGGGAGTTCACCTTTTCTTACGATCCTAAGTTGATGAACGTTACTATAGAAAAAGGCTCCATTACCATCAATGGTGTAAGCCTGACGGTTGTCAATTCCAAATTGAATGAATTTAGTGTCGCCATCATTCCATACACCTACGAGCATACGACTTTCAAAACTCTAAAAAAAGGAGATGTGGTGAACTTAGAATTTGATGTGATTGGAAAATACGTGAAACGCTTAATGGAATTGCAGTCACAATAGCTTAGTCTAGAGTGACATCGTTGATCAAGATGTTGAAAAGATCTGCTTTAGACTTTAGCAATTGTTCAAACACCTTAATCTCTTTTAACCTTGCATTGATAAGCTTTACTTCCCTGGAGTTGATAAGAAAAACAGAACTTTCTCCGAAACTAAATTTTCTTTCTTCAGCATTAAGTAAAGTAGAATTATCTCTTACAATAGATTGAAAAGTGTTGAGCTGTGTGATGAAAGATAGAATTTCACTTCTGGAGGCTTGGATTTTATTCTGAAGTTGAAGGGATTCAAAATCCAAATCAAGCTGTGCCTCATTTACTTTAATTTTGGCCAATTTTAAATTCCCACGTTCTTTTCTTAAAAATAGAGGAAGCTTAAAAAAAAGCCCGGCTTTATAATCGTTGGTATTGAAATTTTCAAATTGACCTACCCGCTCATTGATGAAATTGTACTCCAGGTCCAGCTGCGGTTTTAGCATTTCAGCTTTTAACCTCTGGTTAACTTCTAATTGGTCTATCTTAAAGTCTAAAGCTCTTATTTTAGGATGATCTTCTAGCACAAAGTTTTCCAACTGAAGCAGGTTTGTGCCTAAAACAGGGTCCAGAGAGTTTATATCTAATTCCTGAGGCACCACAAATGGCCCAAGTTCTAAAGGTATATTATCTTCAAACCACAAAAAATTGGAAAGCTTTAAACGACTTTTGATCAATTTAAGATTAGCTTGCTCTAAGCTCAATTGCCTATCTTGAACTATAATTCCGGCTTCCACAGTATCTATTGTAGGAATATCACCAGCAAGTGCACTTTGTTTTATTCCTTCAAATCTGACCTCAGCGCGGTCTACAAAATTTTCAAACAAATTCACCTCTCTATTGGCCAAATACCAATCTAGGTAAGCCAAAACAGCATCCGAAAGCAGTTGGTTAAGCTGGATATCCCGCTGTGCCTGACTCAAATCCTGCATAATTTTAGCCTGCCTTAAGTCTGACATTCTATCGTTGATAAAAAGTCCCTGACCAATCGGTACTGAAACTCCTGCACTATATAAACCATCGTCGGGGACGACATTCTGCGGGTTTAAAAACTGGCCTTGATTTTGTTCAAAGCCAGCCTTGACTTCTATACCGTACCAGGTGGGAATTTTGAAGGTAGAATTGAGAATATCGTAATATTCAGTTCCTTTAAACTCTTTGTTTTTCCAATCTACCATTACCTGAGGGTCAAAAGCACCACGAGAACGAAGCAATTCCGCCTGAGCGGTAGATATCTCAAAATTGGCAAGTTGAGCAATAGGGTGATACTCTTTTACGAAGGCCAAAAATTCATTAAGGCTAAGCGCATTATCTTGAACCACCTCTCCTGGTGGCTCTTGAGCAACTAAACCCAGGTGAATGAAAAAACAAAATACTAATAAACAGAAACGACTCATTTTCCGGTATTTTGATTCTTATTCGCGCTTGTGTTACTATCGTTAGGTTTGTAGTAATCTGGCGGAAAGCCATTAATTTGCCTCCAGACTTCGTACCAAACAGGCACATCGTTCAACAAGGCTAGTGTTCTGGCTCCAGATCCCGCTCTTATGACATCCGGCCAATCTTCTTCTTCAGGGTCTGGCTCTACCAGCACTCTAAATTTACCATTAGGACTCGCTGTTCTTTCTACTGCCACTATTTGACCTCCGTAAGTTCCATAAGACAAGTTAGGCCATCCGGAAAAGAAAATTGCAGGCCATCCATCAAAGATTATTCTGATAGGCTCTCCTGGATGTAGCAAAGGTAAATCTATTGGTTCCACAAATGTTTCTACGGCAAGATCGATTTCAATAGGCATGATACTCACAATTTTGGTTCCTGCAGAAAAGGTTTCCCCAATACCACTTTGCAAAGCCCTATTTATGAAGCCGTCTTGAGGTGCGGTGATGTATCTCATCCCAGATCTTACTGTAAAATTAGACAGATCTGTCTCAAGCTTTGTTCGTTGAGCTTCTGTATCGTACTGCCCAGATAATGCTGTAAACTTCTCACTTTCAGCTTTAGAAATTTTATCCTGGTAACTCGCTTTTATACTAGATATTTCTATACGTGCATTGAGAACTTCGTTTCGACTAGCCAGCAGCTTATTTTTTTGAGAAACTACTTTAGCCTGACTATTCTGAAGCTGTAGTCTTTTACCTTCGAGATCGGTTACTGCTTTGAGTCCTTCTTTTTCTAAGGCTTGAGTTCGCTCAAACTGGCGCTCTGCAATAATGACCTGTGTTTTGGTAGCCTCGAGTTCTATGCTATCACTTTCAACCTTCAGATTGGCCTGCATGAGCTTATTGACTGCTTGTTCAAGCTTTAACTTACGTTCTTCAGTAAGTGCAGCAACCTGAAAATTCAGAGCTTTTACTTTTTCGGTATAAGAGTCTAAAGAAAAATTCTTTGCCGTGATTTGAGATTGAGCCCTTTGAAGTAAATCAGGATCAAAAAATTTGTCTGTCACTTCAGAAATATACAAAATTGTATCCCCTTTGTTTACAATTTGTCCTTCTTTGACGTACCATTTCTCAATCCTACCCGCAATGGCAGACTCTATGTTCTGAGGCCGCTGGTTAGGTTGTAAAGTAGTCACGAAGCCCTGCCCCTGAACGATCTGTGTCCAAGGAAGAAATAAAACAGCTAATAGTACAATCCCAAAAACAGTCATCACCTTATTAAAAGTGAGGAAGCGGTCTTTGTGAAGTGTGAATTGCATTGATTTATACTTAGATAAATCAATCTTTTCGTTAAGTCTAAGTTTTGATATATCAAGCATGCTATTCTTTTATTTTCATTTCACCATTATCCATGTAGAAGAAGCGGTTACACTTTTCATTCCACATTTCATTGTTACTCACCACGACTATGGCCCAGGGCCTATCTGGACTGGTTAAGAATTCTATGATTTTCTTAGATTCTTCGTCCTGTAAATCTTCTGTTGGGTCTTTCAAAACCAAAAGTTTTGGCTGCGATGCAACAGCTCTTGCTATCATTATTTTTTTGTTAACCGTATATGGTAATTGGCGACCCTCTGAATAAATCGTTGTCTTTAAACCTCTATCCTGAGACTTTACAAATTTTGTAAGTTGAAGTTTCTCCACCAAAAACTGAACGTAATCCATAGTGATCTCTGGATTGTTCAAAGTAATATTTTCTAAGATAGTCCCTTCAAAGGTTTTGTTACTTGGGAAATAATGGCCAGCAAAATCTCTGAAGTAAGTCAGGTTCACGTTTTTTAAATTGATGTTGTTCACAAATATATTACCTTCTATTTCATTGATCAAAGCTACCAAAACCCGAAGCAGTGTGGATTTCCCTGAACCAGGGGTGCCACTCACCAGGATAATATCTTTTGGATGAATTGTTGCATTTATATTTTTAAGCAATTGCTCTTTACCGATGGTAAGGTTCACGTTGCTATATTCGAATACAAAATCTTCTTGTTTGTTGAAAGGTTTATCTCCAGACTGAGACTCGATTGGAATATCTGTAACTCTTCCCAGTTTTTCTAAGCCAGCTAACAAGCCATATAAATCTTCAAGACCTTTAATCAGTTTTTCCACAGAAGTAATCATTAATAAAATAACGATTTCGGCAGCGACAAACTGACCAATATTCATTTGTTGATTGATTACAAGAAGCCCTCCACCAATAAGCAGGGCCGCTGCTACAATAACTTTGAAGGTAATCATTTTAAAAAATTGAAACCTTAACACTCGGAAATGCCTTTCCCGTGCATTCAAATATTTCAAACTTGTCTCGTCGTTTCTATAGGAGGAGTAAGAAAAGCTTTCGGAGACCTTAAATCCCTCTAAGCTCCTCGCTACCTCTTGAATCCAGTGTGCAGTTTTATACTTATACTCCGATTCAATAAGGACTTCCTTTACCCCCTCATTAAGTGAGAGTTTGAAAATGATGTAAAAAAGAAGGACGATAAGAATACCAAAGAATACAAAGAACGGATGGTACAGGGATAATAAGATGAGACCAAAACCGATTTGAATAAAAGCACTTGAAAATTCTATGAGTAGCTTTGGCAGTGCTTTTTGAATCGTCATGACATCAAAAAACCTGTTAGCCAGTTCTGGCGGGTATTCATTTTGTAGTGCAGTGTATTTCATCTTAGGAAATCTGTAGATGAGTTCGAATGAAGACCTGGCAAATATGCGCTGTTGCAAATCTTCACCAATTCTTATCTGCATATATCTTAAGACCCCAGCAAATGCAACACTGAAAAGAACAAGTCCAGTTAATAAAATCACAGAAGCATTAAAACTTCCTCCAACTATAATATTTACGATGGCTTGTATACCTAGCGGAAGACCAAGTTCAACCAGTCCTGCAAAAACAGCGTAAAATAATATTTTTAATACCGATCTTCTTTCGAGAGTGACTAACCTCCAAAGTCTAATCCATGGTGTTCTTGTATTACCTGCAGCCATTTTTAATGCTTTAATGTTTTGGTCAATAAATCTTTATAAAACAAATATAGATTGTCTTTTGAATGACAGTCTGTTAAATTCTGAAAATGCTCAGATAAAAAATACTGATTCAAGGAACCTTCAATGATAAGTGATGCTAAGCTATTACTATAAGCATAATCAGCATTCACTTCAATAATTATTTCAGACAATCGTGAAGCTAAGCGCTTGTAAATACTAAAGTAGCCTGCCTCGTTCTCTACATCTACAAGCTTATGGTGATAAACTTTCACAAATTCAGAATTCAGAATATGTCTCAGTTTTTGTCCGTCCACTTTGAATGAAGAATAGGCAGTCTGTGGCGTACTAAAGAGCGTTTCTACCGCCTTCATCAGTTTATCCATTCCAGAAGACATATTGTTGGTTTGTACAACCATTTGAAATTCCATAATACCCCAGTAAAGTGAAGATAGGTATAAAAGAAGCCTATGCTTATTTTCAAAATACCTATAAATAGAGCTTTCTGTAGAACCAATTTCTATCGCTAATTTCTTAAAGTTAAATTCCTCAATACCATGCAGATCTATGAGATCTATACTCGACTTCACAATCTTGAGTCCCAGAGGAGAACTCTCAGGATCCTTCAGATAGAGATCAGAATTAATATCTACTCTAAGACTAGATAGTATATTATGCATCTGTAATAATTAAAATCGCAAATTTAATAGTAATACTATCAATCTTAGGTGAATGAAATGTTAAATAAAACAAATGGTTTTTGGTCTTCTAAACTAGAAAAAATGTAATTTGTGCCAGTTTTTTAAAGTATGAGACTAAAAATTAGACTTAAATCTAGACCAAAACGCTTTCAACACAGGACAGAATGCTGCCTGAACTGCAATCATTCGCTGGACATTTCAGAAAGATTTTGTTCATCCTGTGGTCAAAAAAACTCTTCCAAAGCTCTAAGCCTTAAGGAGCTATTGATGGAATTTTTTGCGGGATTGGTCTCTTATGATTCGCGTTTTAGAAAATCTATCAGTGCACTCGCCTGTTCTCCCGGAAAACTTAGCCAGGAATACGTTCTAGGGAAACGTATCAAATACGTCAATCCTTTTCGGTTTTTTATCAGTACAGCTATTATTTTTTTTCTAATTGTGAGTTGGATCAACAGAGACGAGCTCAAAGATTATAAAACCATTTCCGAAGACAGTTCCTCAGAACTAAGCGAGAATTTTGATTATGAATTTGATTTTGAGGAGGAAACACCAGGATCAAAGATTCAAGAGTTTATACAGAATCAACCTAACAGCACTTATTCTGAAGCTATTGAAGCTACTAAAGTTGAAGATAATTTAACCAACCGGTTGAAATTTGATTTTCTTTTGGGCTACTCCAGACTGAAAGAAAATCCAAAAAGCTTTCTCAACTTTTTACTCCCTAAGCTTCCGTTTTTCCTCTTCTTCTTTATCCCACTCTTTACACTCTTCAATACGATTTTCTATATAAGAAGGAAGATTCCATACACACATCATCTTATCTTTAATTACAACCAACAAAGCGTTTTTCTAATTCTCCTTTTTCTAATCATCTTAATCGATTTTATTGCTGTTTGGATTTGGTTACTTGTTTACATTTTCTATTTGTACAAGTCCATGCGGAAATTTTACGGACAGGGTAGAATCAAAACCATTTTTAAAGAAATTATTCTTATCAACTGCTACTTTGTGAGCAGTATATTGGTACTGACGAGTTTAGCTATGGTAAGCATTATCTTTTTTTGATGCCGCTACCACAGACATCATATAAAACACTTCTTTACCAATTTCCAGAGCGCATTCAAGGTACTTTTTATCCTGAAGTTTTAAACCATCAAATATCTTGGGATCTTCATAAGGTGTCGAAAACCTTTCTGTAGCTCCAGAAATAAATGGACAATTCTCGTCTGCATGAGAGCAGGTCATTATCGCCAAAAAGTCTTTATTAGGATTGTAAGAATCATCATATCCTTTAGAAAAGCAGGTGATCATCATCTCATCACCAAATTTTACTTGGTACCTGGGATTTGTAACAGCAGCATCTGAACTTACCTTAAAACACATCTTCTCTAGAGCTGTTACAGAATTTGGATGCAGTGCAGTAACTTCTGTTCCTCCAGAATAGGCCTCCACAAGTGAGGATATGCCATAAAATTCTGCAGCCACATTCGCCCAAATCTGTCCAAAATGACTTCTTCTGGAGTTATGGGTACAAATGTATATCAGTTTGACATTCCCTTTTTTTTCGAGTTCTAAATCTACAGCAGATGCAATATGTTCAAGGACTTGTTTCCTTTCTTCTGAAATGGAATCGTGTTCACTTTCAAGTTTCTGACAAAGTTTTTCAATTTTAGGAAACATAAATCAAGGGGTTTAGTAATCGATAAAATTAATAATTAATATTTAATATCTCCATTTATTAGCCAGAGCGACTAAAGATAGCATGATGGGGACTTCTATGAGAATACCAACCACAGTTGTCAGGGAGGCGCCTGAGTTGAGACCGAATAATGAAATTGCAACAGCAACTGCCAGTTCAAAGAAGTTACTTGCACCAATCATCGCTGAAGGAGCACAGACATTATGCTTTAGCTTTAGGTATCTTCCCATAAACCAAGTGATAAAAAAAATAAAATAAGTTTGAATGCTTAGTGGCACTGCAATCAACAAAATATCGAATGGATGTGTTAAAATTTTATCGCCTTGAAAAGCAAACAACAAGACTAATGTTGTTATCAAAGCGATTATTGATACTGGTTTGAGCTTAGCTAAGAAAACAGCATTGAACCATTCCAGCCCGTGCTTTTTGATCAAGTACGTATTAGAAATATAACCTGCAACGAGAGGAATCACCACAAAAATAAGCACTGAATATATCAACGTATCGTAAGGAATTTCAATCTCTGTTACGCCCAATAGCAATCTCACGATTGGGATGAAAAGGACAAGCAGTATGAGATCATTCAGTGAGACTTGAACTAGAGTATAGTTGGCATCGCCCTTGGTCAAGTAGGACCAAACAAACACCATAGCTGTGCAGGGTGCAGCTCCTAGGATTATGGCACCAGCAATATACTGCTGTGCATCTTCAGGATTGAGGTACGCACTAAAGAGTTGATCCAAAAACAACCATGCAAAAAAGGCCATGGAAAAGGGCTTCACAAGCCAATTAATAACCAGAGTAAGACCAATGCCTTTGCTATTTTTAGTCACATTTTTCAGCGAAGAAAAGTCGATTTGAACCATCATGGGATAAATCATCATCCACACCAAAATGGCTACTGGCAGATTCACTTTAGCAACTTCCAAGTCGCTCAAAAATGCTATGGAATCTCCAGCAAAACTTCCTATCCCAATACCTGCACTAATGGCAAGAAGAACCCAAAGACTCAAGTATCTTTCAAACTTTCCCATGAAATGAACTTCTAGCTTTTTAGAATAAAATTAGCAACAGCCAGACCCTGGAGCGCAAGAAGTACTTGACTCTTCTACTTGGGGCTCTGGAATCCCACATTTATCCTTGGCTAAACAATCGGTGAGGGTTCTTATGAGATGAAACTTACCATTGCTGAAATCTAAATGGTATTTACCAATCGTGTCTCCCTGATATTCTACCTCAACCTCCAATCTATCATCGATAAAAAGTTTCTTTTCTGAAAGTTGAATAATATTTTTAAGCTTTTTGGGCTGTAGCCTATGATCAACATCATCTGCTTTCCAAAGCTGGAAATTCACCATTTTTTCATGCCTTAAAGTCCCTCCACAATCTATAAAATCTTTGGTGACCTGTCCTACTTCTGTCACGTGAAAATGAGAAGGAACTGAAGTTCCATTTGGCAGTTGAAATTGCAATTCCTCAATTTCAGCCAACTGTTCTTTTACTTGTTTAAGTGTCATTGTCATCTATTTTAGTGTTATTTTCTAGCAACAATCTTTAGGATTTGGATAACGATCGAAGAGCTCATTAAAAATCCCCTTCAGCTCATACCACTTTTCTTCGTTGATGCAGTAACACACCGAGGTGCCTTCAATATTTCCTTTGATGATTTCAGCGTGTTTCAATTCTTTTAAATGCTGACTTATAGTGGATTGAGCTAAACCCAGTTCTTCTACCAGATCTCCACAGATGCAAGTATTGGATCTAAGTAAAACTTCCAAAATCGCTAATCTGGCTGGATGCCCAAATACCTTTGCAATCTGTGCAAACTCGTTTTGTTTCTCTGTAAAAAGATCTGATCTCGTGATACCCATATCGTAATAATTATATATTGCAATATTACGATTAATAAATTATCTGACAAAAATTATATTAAGTTTTCAACTTCTGAAGCTACACAAAGTCCTAGGAGTGTAAATTTGCTCATTAGAAAATAAAACTCCTATGATTGGACGTTGTGTCTGTCTTTTTATATACTTATCCATTACTATTGGAATAGCTCAAGACAAAAAGCAATACACTATTTTAAAGCAAGAAAAGTCTGCAGTTATCGATGGCTATTTAAATGACGAGGTTTGGCAAAACTTGAACGTTGCCACCAATTTTATTCAGTTCACACCCAGTCTCAATCTTGCTGCCACTACCGATCGCAAAACCGAAGTCAAGCTTTACTACAACGACAAGGCTGTATTTGTGTCGGCCAAGCTATACGACGACCCTTCCAAAATCATGAGCCAGAATACCATTCGGGATGAGTTTGGACAAACCGATTATTTCACTTTGGTGCTGAACCCCAACAACGATGCTCAAAACGATACTCAGTTTATAGTTTTCAGTTCTGGAACTCAAGCAGATGCTTTGTCTTCTCCAAGTATTGGTCAAGATTTTGGCTGGAATGCCGTCTGGGAAAGTGGAGTTCAAAAAACGAGTTTTGGATGGCAACTGGAAATGAAAATTCCCTATAGAACGCTTAGATTTCCAAAGACAGATATTCAAACTTGGGGCGTCCAATTTCGTAGATATTTTAGACGAGAACGCTCAGAATATGCCTGGAATCCGATCGACAGAACTAAGGGTTACGAGGGATTATATCATGGAGAGCTAGTTGGAATAAGAGACTTAGAACCTCCATTGCGATTAAACTTGTATCCATTCACCACTGGCATCGTCAACACTATTGGTGATGAAACGTCTACAGATTTCAAACTTGGTATGGATCTCAAGTACGGGATTACAGACAACCTTACTTTAGATGCAACACTTATTCCCGATTTCAGTCAGGCTAGGTTTGATGATGTGGTATTGAATCTTGGTCCTTTTGAACAAACCTTTGCTGAACAGCGTCAGTTTTTTACAGAAGGAATTGATCTTTTTACCAAAGGAAATTTATTCTTTTCTAGACGGGTGGGAAGCGCGCCTACGGGAAACGTGAATCTGGAAGAAAATGAGACTTTAGTAAACCGACCGAGTGAGGTGGACCTGATCAATGCAATAAAAATGTCGGGGAGATTAAAAAGCGGTCTTGGTATTGGTGTGTTTAATGCAGTTACAGAATCTACAAACGCTACTATTTTGGACACGCTGGAGAATAGGCAGAGACTAGTTGAAGCAGAACCGCTCTCCAACTATAATATCATGGTTGTCGACCAGCAGTTTAATAGGAATTCTTCAGTGAGCTTAATCAATACCAATGTAACTCGTTCTGGAGGCTTTAGAAATGCGAATGTGACTGGGGCTTTATTCAACCTTATCAATAACAGCAACACCTATAGTCTAGCCGGAGAATTTAAGATGAGTCACCTAAGCGAAGTTACTGAAAACACAACCGGCTTTAGCTCAGCACTCGAAGTGGCCAAAATTAGTGATCAATACCAATTCGCTATCGGGCATACTTATGCCGATGACAAATATGACATTAACGACCTGGGACTACTCCTTAGAAATAACTTCAATAATTTTAGCGGTGAGGTGTCCTACCGTATTTTTGAACCCACAGATAAATTTCAAAATTATAACATTAGTTTTTCTTCGTTGTATAAACAATTGGCTTCACCAAATACCTACACGGGTTTGGAGTTGGATGCAAGCTTTAGAATCAATTCCTTAAAATTAGACACCTATGGTTTTAACTTTGGTATTGAACCTGGGAAGCAGTTTGATTATTTTGAACCTAGAGTAGACGGTCGATTTTTCATTTACGAGAACTTCACCAATTTTGGAGGCTTTCTATCTTCAAATTACAATAGAACCTTTGCAATTGACATCAGAAGTAACGTGAACACCTTTTTTGAAAGTGGAAGAGACTCTTATGCCTACAATCTGAACCTCGAACCCAGAGTGCGATTCAACGATTACTTTTTTATGGTTTATAGCTTTACTTTCGATAACCGAATCAATGACAGAGGATTCGCCAGTTTTCTCGGTGAAGAGCCTATTTTTGGAGAACGTGACAGAGAGATTTTAACCAATAGTATTTCTGCTAATTACAATTTCAATCCCTTTCATGGCTTAAAATTACAATTACGTCACTACTGGGATACCGTTTTATACGATGAGTTTATGTATAACTTAAATCCAAACGGCAGGCTTTCAGAAAATCCAACCCTTCCTAAGACTAGCTTAAGGTCAAATCCTGATATTAATTTTAGTACCTGGAATCTGGATATGAATTACTCCTGGCAATTTGCGCCCGGAAGTTTTTTGACAGCTTTGTATAGGAATCAATTGTTCAGCAACACAGATAACGCCCAAAATAATTTTGAAACCACATTTACCAATTTATTCCAGCAAGACATACAGCATACCGTATCTATAAGGCTACAGTATTTCTTGGATGTGAATAATGTGAAATC
>CAZOAD010000008.1:30322-36132 GCA_964577705.1 uncultured Mesohalobacter sp. | reverse complement strand
GGTTTGTTTGGCATAGCGCCCAACACCAATAATAGTTGCAGAAGCGAAACCAGTCCAGCCTCCGTAACCTACCAGCCATAGTCCTTCGGTTTCCTTGGACTTGGTAGTCTCTGTAGGCACTTTTCCCTTATTATCTATCGAGACTAAATTCTCCAGGAACCCAGTTGAATATCCAAAGCCAGTACACCAAATTATCACATCTACTTCTTGATGCGTACCATCATGCCAGGTAATGCTATCTTCAGAAATGCTTTTCAGTTGACCTAAAGAATCGAGGACATCACGCTTTCTCGCATCTTTTACTGAAGGCACCATGACGATATTCCCCAAGTTATATTGAGAGCTGTCTAGTTTTTCGCCCTTCTTATCAGCATAATACTTAGCCGAAGCTACGTCAAATAAAATTCTGCCATCCACATCATCTGGTAAGTATTCTGGCTGTTTTCGAGTAGACCAAAATGTTTCAGCCACTTTAGAGACTTCTGCTAAAATTTGAGCTCCGGAATTCCCTTCACCTACTACAAGTACTTTTTTACCTTTGAATAACTCAGGTGAGCGGTATTCTGAAGAATGAATTTTTTTTCCTTCAAATTTATGTTGTCCAGGCACATCAGGGATAAAGGGGTTCTTGAAAGTTCCGGTTGCTGATATCACCGTTTTCGATTGATATACTCCTTCTGAAGTTTCTAAATTGAAAACACCTCCTTTTTTATCAATAGACCTAATTGTAACTGGTCGCCTTATTGGAAAATCATAACGCTTTTCATACTTGCACATGTAATTTATTGTTTCTTTTTTGGTGGGAAACTCAGCTTTTGAAGACGGCATTTGCCAACCTGGCAAAGAACTGTGTTCTGGAGGAGAAAAAAGAGACAGGGATTCCCAGGCATTGTTCCAGGAACCTCCACAGGTAGCTTGTTCATCAAGAATAATGTACTCTATGTCTGTTCTTCTGAGGAAAAAGGCACAAGCCAAAGCGCTTTGCCCTCCCCCTACGATGATTAAGTCGTAAGTTTTATTTGTCATTATTCAAACCTAAATTTTACAATCACCATCCATCTAAAGTTCTTAAACCTTAATTGGAGTTTACTTTCTTTATTTTACTTCTAAACATGGTATCTTCAAAAAGTGGTTAGATTCCAGAATTTATATTATGTAAGATTTATAAAAAAATAAACAATGAATTCCATTCAAAAATCAGCTAAGTAACTAGTAATTATACATTTAACCTTTCGTTAATAACTATCAGATCACTTTTTCTCTAAATTACCTTTAAAAATTGAATCTATGGAATTTTTAAAATCAGTTACGAAATTAGGATTTGTCTTTGTCATTTTACTTCTTTCTTCTGAGATGACAGCTCAAGATCAAACTCCTCGGGCAACTTCTGCAGAATCTATGGCTAATCGGCTTACTAGATATGAAGTAGATCAACTCAAATTAGATGCTAAAGAAGCAAAAGATTTAAAAGAAATCAATTTTTTATACGCTGAAAGACTCCTAGACATAAGAAGAAAAGCGGGTAGAGAAAATAGTAAAAGAGAAGAAGAAGAAGCGCTGAAAAGGTCACATAGTTTAAAGATCAGATCAATATTGAGTTCCGAAAAATATCAGCAGTATTTAGCATTGAAAAAGGAAGATGATAATGAAGAGGATAACTAATAGCTTATTCTGAACTTGCTTATTTGAGTAATAATTAAATATCAAATCACTTTCAAACTTTTGACTGTTCAGTTCAAATGCAAATAGGTTATTTCCTTCACTCTTTTAGGATTTGCTGTTCAGCATTATAAAGTTGAACTTATAAATTGTTATCTCTATGCTAAATTATTTGACAATAGGTTGATTTGTTACCGATTCTGTAATAAGCTAAGTTTTAGCCCTCTTTCTTGATGGATTTTTAGTTACCATGAAGACTCCAAGAAACACTAAAAATGAAGCCAAAATTTTAAGAAAATTGAGTTCATCTGCACCAGAAATGATAGCAAAAGCAATGGCTATTACGGGTTGCAAATAGGTAAACACACCAATGGTAGAAGCCGATAAATGCTTTAAAGCAAAAATATTGAGAAGGTAGGTGGTGAATGTTGTGCCAAGTACAACAAAGCCAATTCTCCACAAGGCAGAAAATGGCATATTGACCCAGTCTACTTGTTGAAACTCCGCCCAACCTATCGGTAAATTGATAATAATGGCCGTTAGAAACAGCCACCGCATTAAAGTGATAGGGTGATAAGTTTTGGTCAACGGTTTGGCCACAATTAAGAACATACCGTAAGACAATGCATTGATCAAAAGCAAGACATTTCCTAGTGGGATGTTAGGGGCGCCAACTTCCTGGTTCACTCCAAAAAGAATAAGGGTGAGTCCGCCAAAGAGGCCAATCATAGCGCCAGACCCTTTTAAAATTGTAATTTTTTCTCTTATCAAAACGGCCGACAGTACAAAAACCAAAATTGGAGTAATGGTTACAATGACAGAGCTATTAATAGGTGTGGAGAGGCTCAATCCTTTAAAAAAGAAAAGCATGTTGATCACCATTCCAAATACAGCACTTAAAAGTAACCTAGGCCAATGTCGACGCTGTATACGTTCGTTTTTTATAAAAAGACTAACGGTCCAGAACAGTATACCTGCTCCCAAAACGCGAATAGTGATAAATCCAAGGGGTTGAACATAGTCTGGCATTAAACCTTTGGCCAGCGTATGATTAATACCAAAAATGGAGGTAGCCACAAAAGCAGCAATGAGTGCTAACACACGTTTACTCATTGAAGAAAGACTTCAAAGCATCGACAGTTTGCTTATCGTTACCTATAAATATTTTATCCTCGTAAATGAAGATGGGTCTTTTTAAAAATGTGTAATGTGATAATATGTAGGATTTGATTTCTTCCTCCGAGAGATTCTCATCTTTCAAGCCTTCTTCTGTGTATTTCTTGGCTCTTTTGTTTAGTAAAATCTCATAAGATCTTGTGTTTTTTTGGAGCAGCTCTAGGTCTGCTTCAGAAATATGCTCCTTCTTAATGTCTTGGAGAATGACATCTTCAGGTAGTGAAAGTTTTCCTAGAATACGTTTGCAGGTATCGCA
The DNA here is from genome assembly GCA_964577705.1 of uncultured Mesohalobacter sp. Classification (GTDB taxonomy): domain Bacteria; phylum Bacteroidota; class Bacteroidia; order Flavobacteriales; family Flavobacteriaceae; genus Psychroflexus. Next base: position 33,041 of record CAZOAD010000008.1, on the reverse strand, counting down.
GGTGGACAGGTAAAATACTTTCTTCATTTTAGGAATTTTGTTGAGATTTTTTCTTTTTGAATGACCTATAAACAACGTACAAAACACCTCCTACCAGGATATATGGAAAAGCCATGAGATATACAATGCCATCGTTGATAGCTTCAGCTTTACCTTGATCCTGTTCAGATTCTAACACTGCTCTACACATAGAACATTGGGAGGTCGAATCCCAAACAACGACAAGTATGAGCAACAAAGTTAATACTATTTTTTTCGTCTTCATCATCTTTCAAATTTTAGTAATAAGGTAACATAAAAAGGTAGACCAGTACGCCTGTTACGGCTACATACATCCAAATAGGAAATGTCCATCTTGCTATTTTTTTATGCTTGGTGTATTCTCCTGTCAAGCCTCTATACATCGTAAATAGCACCAGTGGAACTATTATTCCTGAAAGTGCTATATGTGTAATTAATATAAAGAAATAAATATACCTTAAGGCTCCTTCACCGCCGTAAGGAACTGGATCGTTACTAATTTTTGAAATCACATAACTTACCAAAAACAAAACGGAAAGACCAAATGCAGTAATCATAACAGCCCTGTGAGCTGCTTTCTTATTTTGTTTGATGAATCTATAACCCGTAAACAAAAGAATAGCTGTAAGCCCATTGATGACAGCGTGAAAAAATGGAAATGTACCAACTTCTAGTCCCAATAGATCATAACGTGTGGGTAGGTTCATCAGGATAATCACCAAAACTGGTACAACAATAGACAAGCCTATGATAACGGGTATTATTGTCTTATCAGATTGAGTTAAAGTTGCTTTCATTTTAAAAGTATTTCTATGTCTTCTATCAGTATATCGATTTGCTGCGTTTCATGACTTTGCCCGGAAGACTGGTCTCTTGGTACAGAACCTTGGTAAAAAATAATTGGGTTTCCTGCTTCATCTGTTCTGCTCCTTATATATCCCTCTTGGTCTATAAGGGCAAAAAATCCAGAGTGCTCAAAACCGCCTTCAGCATTTACGTCTTCTCTGGCGTAAATATTAAACCCGTCATTGGCGAGTTTATAAATTTCATCTTGATCCCCCGTTAAAAAATTCCAATGTGGAAGTTTCACCCCGAGCTCTTCCGCGTGTTCTTTCAATACCTCTGGCGTATCATGCTCCGGGTTAATTGTAAAGGAGGCGATTCCAAAGTTCATCTGACCATAGAATTCATCCTGTACTTCAAGTAAATTTTCATTCATGATGGGGCAAATTGTAGGACAGGTCGCAAAAAAGAATTCTACAACATATACTTTCCCCAGATAATCTTCATTGGTTATGATCTTATTATTTTGATTTGTAAATTCAAATTCCGGTACTTTTTTGCGCTCGCCTTCAATTTCAATGTAAGCCAGGCTATCTGTAGAATTTCGGGACAGCATCTCGCTAACGACCCAAATTCCAAATACCAAAATCACAAGCGATACTCCTACGTACGAATACTTTTTCATTACTTTTTGACTCTTTGCGCGTTATTCTTCTTCAATGCAAATCTATATTCTGCCAAAATGATTTTAACATCGTCATTCATCTTATCGCTTACTTCTTTAAGGTTGCTAAGGTCATAAGCGTATTTTGTTCCCTCCTCTTCATCATCACTTCGTCCTCTCAAGCTCATAGTCTTATCGATGATAAATGCGTAGGGGGTAGATAATTTATCGTCGAGCTCCAGATCTGAATCCAGGCTATTAAATAATTCCTTTATTTTCTCATCTTCAAGTTCGAGAAAAAGCCACTCTGAAGCATCAGAAGATTTGTTGATTTCAGCCCTAAAGGTATCAATGTTCTCTTTTGAATTTAACTCGGTTACTGTTACCACTTGAAAGTTGTCAAATTCATGGTAACGGTCGTAGATTTTTTCCTTCATATTGAAAGCGTGAACTTTCTTGATGTTGAAATCTTTTCCAAAGAAGGTGAGAATGGTAATTTTATCATCAAAGGTGATGTCATCTGTTTCAAAGCGTTTTAAAACAGAAAGATCTTCATTGAGAATGGGTAATTTACCAAATGAATTGATCCCACTAGAAAAGAACAAATAAGCAACCAATGGTAGTACAAATAAAACAATAAGAACTATGTACTTTTTCATAAATAAATTATTTACAAAATTAAAAAAGGCGGTTTTAGTAAACCGCCTTTTGAACTATATTTAACCTTTCTTTTTTAGAAATCCCAGGTGATATAACCATTATCGTAAATCTCCTGAATGTAGCTTCCCTCTATCAATAAGATGGCCACAAGATAACAAATAAGAAAAACACCTGTCCAAACGACCACTCTCCTCAAGCTTGCAGCTTCATGTTCCATGTGCATAAATGCCCAAACAATATAGTAAGCTTTGATGATGGTAAGTACGATAAATATCCAGTTGAGTAAGGATAATGAAACTAAGTCCGTATGAACTAGAGAGTCTGGTTTAAAAATACCTAAGATGACCTCTACTATGGTTAATATCGACAGGATAATAAATACCTGCCAGATTCTTTTTTTTGCTCCTGAGTGTGCTCCGTGAGTTGTATCGTGTGCCATTAGATTATGAATTCAATAGTTTAATATAATTATACGAGATAGAAGAAGGTAAATACAAATACCCATACCAAATCAACAAAGTGCCAGTACAAACCTACTTTTTCTACCATTTCATAGCTTCCTCTTTTCTCATAAGTCCCTATCAAGACATT
>CAZOAD010000008.1:0-30222 GCA_964577705.1 uncultured Mesohalobacter sp. | reverse complement strand
GCTGCAAATGCTTTTTTTACATCCTCTACAGAAAGCGGATTGTATGAAGATTCTGAATTGTACCAAATTCCATTTTTGGAAAGATGTTGAGTTCTATCTTTTGGAGAAGCTGAGGCAAACTCATCTAAAGCTACCCGATTGCCTTCTGCATCTGTAAATTGAATGATTTTACCGCTTCTTGTTTCTACAGCTCCGTATTCACCAGAAATAAAATTGGACCACTCCCAGGCTTGAGAACCCAAGAAGATGATTCCACCAAGAATGGTTAAGGCCATATAAGTGACTACTTTGTTTTTATTCATTTGATGTCCGGCATCTACAGCAAGTACCATAGTAACAGAAGAAAAAATCAAAATAAATGTCATCAAAGCTACATAGTACATCGGTGCATCTACTCCATGTAAAAAAGGAAAGTGATTGAAGACCTCATCAGCGATTGGCCATTCATTTATAAATTTAAATCTAGTAAAGCCATAAGCCGCTAGAAATCCTGAAAATGTAAGTGCATCTGATGTGATAAAAAACCACATCATCAATTTTCCGTAACTAGCTTTTAGAGGTTTCTCATCACCTCCACCCCATGTTTTTCCTTCGGTACCTGTCTTTGCAACGGTAGTAGCTTCCATAAAAGTCAAATATTAATGTTCTGCAAAAATAGACAATTTTATTATTATCTAAAGAAATATAAAAACAAAAAGAGGTAGAGCCAAAGCCCGTCTACGAAGTGCCAGAAGGTAACCCCCAAACGCAATCCCAACATATTCCCTTTGGAATATTTCTTTTTAAAATGATTATAAATTACAACCAATAGTACAATTAGTCCTGCAACTACGTGAACGACGTGTGCCAAAACCAATAGGTATATGAAAGACATGGTAATGCTACTGGCACTACCCGTAAAGTAATACCCGGCTTCCACGATGTCATTAAAACCGATAAATTGCATGATGACAAAGAGCACTCCCAAGATAAAGGTTGAAACGATAGCTATATTAGCCTTACCCATATCCCCTTCAGCAGTAAATTTTTTGGTTAAATGAAAAGTGATACTACTTATAAAAATCACTACTGTACTCCATATAAACACCTCTGGCAGTTGATAGTCTGTAAGCCAATCTGGACGATTCTTACTTACAACATAAGCACTGGTGAGTCCGGCAAACATCATCCCCATACTTATGATGCCAAACCACATCATCATCATCCTTGCGCGTTTGTGTCTTTCGTCTAAAGCCATATTCTGATATATTTATCTAAAACGTAAATAATTTGTATTAATGTAATGTAGGACACACTCGCTAGCATAAGCTGTCTGGCATCTTTGGTTTCTCGATTCTGGAAAAGCTTTACAGCGTAGTAAAGCATGACTAATCCAAGGATGAAAATTAAACTAGCAGATACTATAGATAATTTCAATTCACCGGTAACTCCCAAAACGGGTACTACCGAAACGATGAGTGTCCAAATGGTGTATAAAATAATTTGTATTGCAGTTCCTTTATCTCGTTTTCCCGTAGGCAGCATAAAAAATCCGCCGTCTTTATAATCCTCATATAACCACCAGCCCAGTGCCCAAAAGTGTGGGAATTGCCAGAAAAATTGAATCATAAATAAAGTTCCAGCTTCAATCCCAAAAGACCCAGTGGCCGCAACCCAACCCAACATGAAAGGGATAGCTCCTGGAAACGCACCAACAAAAACAGAAAGCGGTGTCATCGTTTTTAGTGGCGTATATACACTTACATATAAAAAAATAGAAATGGCGCCAAACATCGCAGTGATAGGGTTGATCACAAACAGGAGTGACAAACCAATAACTGTAAGAAGAGATGCGATTGCAAAAGCTGTATTGACTGTCATCGAGCCAGATGGAATAGGTCGATTTTTGGTCCTTTTCATCTTAGCGTCCAGGTTTTTTTCTATGATTTGATTAAAAGCGTTTGATGCTCCAACCATAGCATAACCTCCAACAGCAAGTAAGACTAAATTTCCCAGATGGAATTCGTCTATCCCCAACAAATATCCAGCAATAGAAGAGAACACAACACTTAGCGCTAGTCTAAATTTTGTAAGCTCTTTAAAGTCTTGAATCCAGGAAAATAGATGTGTATATACTAAGGAATTTGACAATACTCGAAATTTCTGCAAAGATACGGCTAAAAAGTTTTTTTAAAGAAGCAGACGTTCGTTAATATTTACTAAGTATTTCATTAGTAATCATAATACCAATTAAAGATATCGGTTCTAAATCCAAGATTTAGCCAGGTTGTATTTCTATCAAAATTTAAGGCTGTGTTTTGGGAAACATCAAATTTTCTATGAATCAAATTGAGGTAAACCTTCAGATTGGTTGTTGGATTTACGATAAATCCAGCTTCAAGTTCTCCATAATAAGAATTCCCCCTGTTCCCTTGGCCAATTTCTATGCCCTCGTCTGCAATTCTCAATCGCTCGTCTCCAAGTAAATCAGATCCAAAATAAGGGTCTCCTTCTGCGTTCGTTTCAAAGCCTCGTTCACCAAAGATAAATTTGGCGTGACCGTACAACCTATCTTTCCTATAACGAGTGATCAATAAAAGCTCCCTGAAATTCGCTCCCCATAAATGCGCCATAGACTGGTTGTCGTTGGTGTAATGAAGATTGAGCGTATTATGAGAATAGGTATAAGGCCTCACTTGGTTATACTCTAACTGAAAAAAGAGGTTATCAACTTTGAAAGCATCCGCATATTTCACACCCATCTGAAAACCGAATTTATTTTTCCAACTTTTATTACCTGCAATCACATCATCCACAGTAAATTCATCGATAAGAAGTTGACCGTAAGTATTGATCTGGTCGGTCCATTTATACTTATAACTTAATCCGATTAAAGACTTTCCTGAACGCGATCCCGTTGAATATTCTACCATATTATAAAATATGATAGGGTTTATAAAGTTCCAGTCGAAACCACGATTGGGCTCACTCTCGAACAATACAGACTCAAACAGACCAATATTCAATCGCTTATTGACATTGTAACTCAGGTAATGCGTCGCCATATATTTAGTAAGAAATGCTCCACCATCTGTCAAGGTGTTTGGATTTCTAAGAGATGACCAGGTATTGGTGTATTTGAATCTCCAAAAACTGGTGTTTAGCTTCACGTAAGCATTTGGACTTGCATTATCGCTCATAAACAAAGACCTATACCCATCTCCAATAAAGTTATTTCCTCTACCAAACTGCACATTCATAAAATCTGCAGCTTCATAGGTTAGATAGCCTTCAACTACAGGATAATCAAACCCGTCTCGATAAGGCTCTCCGATGCCACGCCCAGGAATACTCACCTGACTCGAATTTCTTCTTCCAAGATCTGTAGCTAAGTCATTGAAGTAGCCCGCAAACTTGCCTTGGCTTTCATAAATAACTGTAAAAAAATTAAGGCGTTTTCCTAATCCCCCTTGAAAAATTCCGGCCCGTGTATTGTTATAGGTGGTAAAAGACTCTTCAAAATCCCTACCCACTTGCAAATCTGCAGCTATATCGACCGTAAACCAGTAATCTTCACCTTGAATTTGAAACGTATTTTCATTAAAAAACTTTCTGCCAAACCATGATTCTTTATCATAGAATAACGCTTCATTCTCTTCTTGAATATTGTAGTAAGGCTCTACTTCTGTATAACGGTAGGGCTTTGAAGCTGTATGAGCATTGGTACCGATTTTATCCATCTTGGTCGTGAATCGATTATAAAATTCATGAGAAAGCGGAATATTGAGACCACTTCGATACTGCGGATAATTGAAGGGTTTTGTTTTAATATCATCCAATTCACTCTGGTAACTTTCCAGTTGCTTTTCCTTCTGAATAACCTCCTCCTGCATGGAAGATTTAGAAAGTGGTATCTGTAGTGGCATTCTAAACTGAACATAACTCGGTACACCATTGTAGGTTGCCGGAGCAATTTTAGGCAAAGCTTCAAAAACTCTTTCGAGCTCATCGTTGAGCGCCTTATAATCTGAATTCACATACAAGACTTGAAACTCTCCTTGCCTGTCCACTTCAAAAATAATAGTCGCCACTCCTTCATACTTCTCTGCTGCTATCTCTGAAGGCTCCTTATAAGTTGAAATAATCAAGGATTTAAGTTGACTTTTAAAACAGGACTCTTGTTCTGATTTCAAAACCTTTTCACATCCAGGAAAAGTAGGATAGCTTTCTGTTTTGGAAATAAAATTCTGACTGAAGGTCGTCAAACCAATAAAAAACAGAACAATAGGAAGACATTTCATAATGAGATAGTTGGAAAATCTGTACAAATGTGATTTAAAAATAGCAATAAAAAAAATCCCGAATATAATATTCGGGATTTTGGTATAAATTGATTGAGAAACTTAGTCTTGAACCTGGAATGTAATAGGTAGAGAATAAAGTACCCCTACATTTTGACCCCTCTGTTGACCAGGCTTCATTTTTGGTAATTTTTTAATTACTCTTTCACCTTCAGATTGTAATCTTGGGTGAGGAGCTCTGGCAGCAACGTTTACAATGTTACCTTTTTTGTCGATTTTAAATTGAACGTAAACTCTGTTAACCCCGCTTAGACCAAGATCTGCAGCAAGACCAGTATCAAAATTTTTGTTTACAAATTGACTTATCTTTTTACTCATGCATTGCTTACGCTGATCGTTGTTATCCAAGCCTTCACAACCTGGAAAAATTGGAACACTTTCAATAACAGCAAAAGGGACATCACCGATCTCTTCTTCAACTTCTTCAACTTCCTCTACCTCAACAACTTCATTTTGATCGGTTTCTGTAGATTCAATCACCACTTCTTCCACATCTTCATCATCCTCTACAACTTCGATAATTTCTGGTGCTGGCGGTGGTGGAGGTGGTGGAGGTGGTGTTTTTTGTATTTCTGTAATAGGTACATCTTCCTCATCTAGCATATCAAGATCTACAACTCCAGTATCGATAGCATCTCTATCGTAAGTTTTCCATTCAATCATTGTCAAAGTAATACCTAGTACTACTACAAGTCCAATTTGGAAAAATAGAAGACTTCTTCTGGAAAGATCTTTCTTCGGATTCTTTTTTGGTTCCATATTCTTGTTTTAAATAGGTTACTAAATTATAAAAAAATTGAAATCTACTTTCAATTTGTATTTATATTTTCAAAAATTCTTTTTTTCAATAGCTCAAAACAGAAATAACTTACACTCACTCCAATGCTATTCACCAAAATATCGAAAACATCGAAGACTCTGTAATCTGTGATAAGTTCTTGAAATATTTCAATAACAATGCCAAAACCAATAATTCCCAAAGAAATCAAAATATTTACTCGTAATGATTTTGAAGAATAAGGAGTTAAAGCTAAAAGCCAGACTGAAGTAAGCACAAAGTAAGCAACAAAATGATAGAGCTTATCTTCATAAGCAACTTCAAGTTTTGGTAAGTCACTAATATCAGATAATGATAAGTAGACTATAAAAAAAGTGCAAAAAATAGCAAAAGGCAACAACAGTTTGCTATTCAATATGAGATTTATAAGTTTCTGCATCCATCAACTCTTTTATCTCATCCTGATTTGCAATTTTCATTTTGATCATCCAACCCTTTTCATACGGCTCTTCGTTCACCATTTCTGGTTCATCTTCAAGCTCCTCGTTGAACTCTAGAATTTCGCCAGTTAAAGGCAAATAAAGATCAGATACTGTTTTAACAGCTTCTACAGTTCCAAAAACTTCATCCTTATCTAGAGTTTCACCTACGGTTTCTACTTCCACATAAACGATGTCTCCAAGTTCACTTTGAGCGAAATCTGTGATGCCAATGGTTGCAGTATCTCCGTCAATTTTAACCCATTCGTGATCTTTGGTGTACTTTAAATTATCTGGTGTGTTCATTTATAAGTTGTTTTTAATTTCCAAAATTATACCTCAACGTTATACCCGTTCTAATTGTAGTCTGGGGAAATATCGTTGAAATTGCGTTTTGCGAAAATACATGATCGTAGAAAAATAACGCAGTTAAATTTTTAGTAAATGCATAATCTGCTACAAAATTTATCGACCAGATGTCTTGACCCGAGGTAACACGGTTACTCAGCACGTCAAGATTTCTTATAATTGTTTCATTTCTTCTTAAAGAAAGATCTGCCCTCAGGTTCAAATCACTGCTTAGCACCCTTCTATTTCCTTCAAATTGCGTCACCACAGTTAGATCCTTTACCCTGTAGCCTAAGCCAACTATATACTCATCGCCAAGCATTTCAGTTAGAAGATTATTATTGAAGCTTAAAGATAAAGCTCTGTCTCTTCTCACTTCAGCCACAATGCTAACAGAATTTTTCATTTCAAAATCAAGTTTCACCAGTGGGCTAAATTGCTCTATCAGGTTCACATTCGAAATAAATAATTCTGATCTAAAGTCTCCGTTTTGATCTGTATTAAAATCCCCGAATGGATCTCTTCGATTGTATTCTAAATTGGATTGAAATTGATTGATGGTATAAGTAGAGTTATAACCATGCTGGATAGAAAACCGGTTGAAGTTTTCTCTAAACCAGTTCAACCTCATCAAGCCAGTATATTTTATATTCCATCCAGGAATAGGGATGTCTCTGAGGACTCCTAAGTCTTCACTTTCTGCATCATTCCCAGTGTAAGCCGATATAAAAGAAGGCAAAAGTACAGCCTGACTTGTTCTGCCAAAGCCTATCGGAAATCCATTTTCATCAATATTATTGGGATCATTTAAATTGATGCCTGCGCGTTCTGCCAATCTGTTAGCAACTATAAATCGGTTTTCTCTAAACTGGTCGAAGTTTTCTGAAAAATCCCTTGTACTCGTATTGAAAGACGTACGAATCATATTGGTGGAGATACTGAAGTTTCCAAAAGTATTTGGAATGATAGAATTATACTCCATAGTTTCAGGATCTACCCTAAAGTTTTCGGTATAGGTATCAGAATACATTCTATTGGCAATCAAATCTACTGTAAGTCCTGGTAATAATTTCAATCCGGCTTGTAAGTCCAGTTGCTGGTTGTCTGTTCTTGTGTATTGTTCATTAAAATCTTGATACATGGTTAGCCAACCTCTTCTTGCTGCCTCTCGCCTTACATCGTTTTGACTACCAAAAGTAAATCCAGCGGTTGGCTTTAAAGTCCCGCCAAAACCAATATCGTTGGTATACCCAGGAATAAAAATACCCTTGGTATCCGAATAATTGATTTGCACTCGGTCCAAGATGGTAACCAGTCCGACAAGCGTATTTAAAGCTTTATCTCCTCCACTAAGCTCAGTATCGGAATTTTGCTGGGCATCATTCTGGTCTTCATCGTCACCTCGCTGACCCTGCGCCCCTCTTCTTCTACTGGTATTTCTTTTGATTTGTGCTGGATTTTGAGCTCTTTTCTTGGTAAGACCCAAATAAGAATAGAAGGTAGACATATTCAAGTTTCCATTGATTTGATGTCTTGCCGAGTTTTGAACTGAGTTTCCTAAATCTGGTATACCATCCAGACCTCTTAAGATCTCAGATCCTTTAGTCCACAGAAAATCTCCAGTATAAGAATACTGCGTCTGAACGAATTTCAGAAATGGAATTTTATTAAACGGTAAAGTGTAATTCAATTGAAGCTGTTGATAGTGACGGTTTGGTATACCGATATCAAAGAAATCATCAAAAATTCCAATGCTATTATCCTGGACATTATTCTCGTCTATATAGTTTCTTACGATTCTGTTTGTAGACGCGTTAAAATTGAAGTTTAAAGATTTCGTCAAACTATAATCAATGGCATATTGCCAGTCAAAAAAGTAATTTCTTTGAAAGAGTTTTGGAGTCCCGATACTTCCCGGCGGGAGATCGAATTCTCTAAATCTCAACTCATTGTATTGTCTGTTCACATTTGCTCCTGCAGTGATGCTATTAGGAAGCAAGTTGACATTAAAATCTTTGAAAATGGCGAAGTATGGACTTTCAAAAAGACCAATATTTTCCAGAGGTTTCACTTCTAATGGCTTGAAATTGAAACCATAAGTTAAGGCCGCATCTACATTTTGATCTAGAGATTCTCTAATTTCAAAATCTCTGTAATCGGTTTGATTATAATTGGCAGACAAAGTGAAATTTTCAATATCGTAAGGCATTGGCGTTTTCTCGTCGTTGGTCCTGTCTTTACGCAGACCAATAACACTTACTCCTTGTCGCCTGGTATAGGTTTCAGCTTGTTCCTGAAATTCTGCTCTATCAGCTTCATCCACTGTGTTATCCAGCAGTGTTTCCAGTTCAAGATCACCAAAAACAGGATCAAACTGAGGTGTGATAAGCTCTTCTCCTCTGCTATAATTTACCGGGATTTTAACACCCCATTTTTCGGGCAAGACTTGACCAAGATTCAAACCTGTCACAACATCATACTGCTGTACATCTTCTCGACTTCTTTGGTTAGGACCTTGTTCTATAGCCCCAAATCCTATTGTAGATCTTCGCCCACTGGCAGAGACGTTGGCAAAGTCTGCAAAATTGGTATCCATATTGAGCACTGCTGCCCAACCGCCCTGATTTTTAAGACCAGTAAGTCTAAGTTCATTGAACCAAACCTCACCAGATACATTTTGATTGCTAGAATTCTTCAAACCAAGCATCATTACCCTTACATTCCCAAAACTAGGGTTACCAATAATTCCTACTTTAAAACCTTCGTTGAAAGAGGCATCAACAGAATTTAGCGATTCATCAAAGTAATTGAGTTCCAGATTACTCAAGTTATCATCTCCAAGCACTGTGGATTTAATTTGTTGAAGTAAATCTAGCGGTAAATCTAGATCATTTTCTAAAGGCCATACTCCACGAGGAGAAAAATCCTGAGGATCTGAAACTTTTAGTGGAATTTCTATCTGATAGTAGTTATTTGTAAAGTCAATACCCATTCTAATGAATGCAGTAAGTTGATTATCCTGAAGTTGAGCATTTGGTGGAGCTAAGGATTCTGCATGAAGGTACATCTCCAGGCTTTCGTATTGCCGCATGTCAATTTGATAGTTTTTGAAGACGGCTCTGGAGTCTTCAGATTGAAGATTACTCACTCTTAAGGCCAATGATTTCTCATCTTCTCTAATGGCCACGTTATTATTCACCAATTCTTCCCTGATAACTCCTGGTGGAGTCACATAATTGGAAGTAATTTCTTGGCTCACCGCTTCTGCATTAAACTGAGTGTTTCCTGTATTAGGATTCAAACCATCTGGCAGAATTGGCTGATCATAGGTGAAATAGTCCCCTCTCACAAGTTCTAAAGTTCCAAATCTTAAAATCGTTTCTTGACTAAATTCAGTCATAAACATTCTCATAAATCTGATGGATCTTAAATCGCTAATGCCCCCAACTGCAAACTCTTCACTTGTTCTTAAAGGCACTCTAAACTGAACCCATCTGGCTTCAATTTCCTGTCCATTTTGAAGCGTAGTGATGACTTCCTGCACATCCGTAATATAATCTGAATCTATTCCTGCTACTGAACTCGTATTATTTTCAACACTCATGTTTGGATAAACAGGAACTTCATACTCGAAATAACTATCGATAGTGTTCATCGTATTATCTAAATTCACATCCTCCACATCTGGAAATGCAGAGTTTCCTCTGTTGGTTTCTGTGACTTCTACCGGATTGTTACCTTCAGTACCATTAAAATTTCTGTAACGACTTAAGATGTCCCCATCACCATCCAGATAATACTGATAATCGTCATTGGAAGGGTCTTCAAAATTGGCGAATGCAGGGAACTTGGCAGCTTCATCTTGATTGATGAGTCCATCAAAACCAACATCTTGATTGACTCGTTCTTGCCCTTCCGTATCAAACGCGTAAACTAAAGATTGATTACTTGGCACTTTAGCAAAGTTGGTAGATAGTGTATTGGAGTTCCCCCCATCCTCTGGCAATCCATTTTCAAATTGCTTTCTACCATCTTTCAGGATATCTTCGGTAATGCTACCAAAATTCAACACAACTTTACCTCCTGTATTTCCGGCATTTTCAGGGTAAATAAATGGATCCATAACCCAGAATTCAACATACTCCACATTGGATTGTTCAAAATCTGTGGTCTGTAGACCTCTCATAATTCCACCAAAATTCTGTTCTGGATTAGGAAGTGTGTTGTCGTTTGCCGCTGCTGGATTGTAATTGTACATCCCTCTTTCTGTCGGCCTGTAAACAAGATCTAAAGGAAATAAAGTTTGAATCTGACCTGGAACAATATCAATATTTGGAAAAATTTCATTGATGAGTACTCTCCTGGAATAGTATTGAGAAAGGTCTTCGTCCGTTACATCTGCTGGCCTTTGAGAGCTATAAAAAATGGGGTCGATCGTGTACCAGTTCAGTTTTGCCCTGAAATCGTTGGTGCTTAGGTCATTGTTCGCATCATAGGTGCCGTTGACATCATTAGGTCCTCTGTAACCAATCGGGCTACTAGCCAATTTCCAAGCCAGGGGATCGATAACCGAAATCGTGGTTTGAGAGCCTTCAAAATCGTCTACATAACTGGTGGCTTCACCTCCAAAGTCACTTGCTTTGGGGGTTCCAGGCATCAGGTATGCAAATTCACCTCTTAAAGAAAAATTGGACTCTACGTCTGTATCGATGTTTGGAAGTTTATTTACCAGTCTCGTAAAAAACGGAACTGTAGTATTGTAGTTGAAATTGACACCGTAAATACTGTTATTAACAGGCTCGGTACCGTAATCTGCTTTTTGGGTGATTGGTCTTTCGTTAAGATTCAAAAATGTACCGCCAATCAATAATTCTTCGCTAAATCTATGCTGCACATCGATTCCTGTGAATCGCTTGGTTTGTCTTCCAAATAGCGCATTATTTTCTGTTGAGACCTGAATGGGAGTATCTGATGCTAGCAAAGCATCATCAAGGATATTTACTCTACCAAGTTCATAATCTACAGTATAGTCGATGCCTTCCTGCAAAGTTCTTCCACCTGCGGTAACGGTTACAGAGCCTCGAGGCACATTGAAGGCCCCAATAGGAATTCCTCCTGTACTCGTAGCTTTGTAGCGACCAGACAACTGAAACTTATTCTGCTGAGCACCTTCTTGCTGAGCCTGAATTTTGGTTGTGGCGTAAAGACTTCTAAACACATACTTCTCCTGATTTTCGTTATAAGTTTCAGGATTATCATAATTCTCTGGGCCTGTATTAGGTGTTAAATCCAGTGTATTAAATAAGTATTCCCCAAAAGGCTCTACTTTGGTAAATTTCAGAATACCATTTTCTGGATCTATCGTAATCCCCGAAACAAAATCAAAAAAGCCATCTCCACCGTTGACAGGGTCATTGTTTAAGTTCAGTCTATCCAGATCGAAAACTTGCAAAAGGTTGGTTTCATTCACATCTTCCGGAAGCGGTGTTGTACTTCCTGGAGCTGAAGTTATAAAATTAACCGGCTGAGGATCAGAATATAAAATATTAAATCTAAAGCCATCTTGTTCCAGTCCGCTAGCTCCAAGGCTATAAAAGTTTTTCATCATCAGATCCCAGATCGGCTCTTGCACAAGAGTTACTGGACTTTTCAAAAGCTTAACAATCAGGTTTTGGTTCAGTGCTATTTGTTCACCTTCTTCACCCGGATTTTCTTGGGTTTCAGTACCTGGAGGTCCTCCATTTCCAAATTCACCTACTCGAAAAACTCTACCATCTGTTGTAGTGTATTCAAAAGCAACACCTAGAACTTCATCATTGTTCAATCGTTGATTCAAGGAAATGTAACCTAATTGAGTATCAAGATAATACTCATTGGGCTGCAGCTCCCTGGCGTTTTCTAGTAAAGCATAATCACGACCTTCAGAAACAAAAGGTTGTGCTGCACCAAAACCTTGCTGTACAGTAGCAAGGTCCCTAATTTGATTTGTCAACACAGACTGCCCTGGGTTACCCACAGCACCTGGATTGAATAGGTTATTTGCATTGTTAGGCCTTCCGTTGGGATTCAAGAGAAAGTTAGGAATTGGAGAGGCTATAGGATTACCAGCGTCATTAAGCAGAAATCCTAGATTATCTGGATTACTTTCACCAAGATCCTGTAAGGCAACTATATTTCTAGCATTGGAAGTCGTTGAAGAATTATTGGTTCTGTTGGTAACCCAAACCTGAACTCGTGTGATCTGAATCCTGCTGTTGATAAAGGGATAGTTTTCTAAAGCTTGATCGTATTGATCTCTAAAAAATTGAGAAAGAAAAAAGTGTCGATTTTCATCATAGTCTAAAGCGAATCTGTCAAAGTCCCTTACGGTACCGCCCCCTTCAATATTTACGCTTTGTCGTTCTGAATTTAATTCGGAAAAGACCCCTGTTATCGTCGTCTTACCGAACTGAAGTTGAGTCTTAACCCCAAACAAACTTTGGGAACCTTGAATAAGTGAACTGTTGGTAGGCATCTGGACATTACCTACTTCTATTTTCTGAATAATATCATCTTCAGTAGGGGTATATTCCATTCTGATTTGATTCTGAAAATCGAAAGTGGATTCTGTATCATATTCAGCATTCACCTGAAGTCTTGTCCCTACAGAAGCCTGAAGACTCATGCTTATACGCTGATCGAAATCGAAAGTAAGATTACTCTGGTTTCTTGGAGATAAAGAAGGGTTGTCTTGTTTGCTGTATAAAATCCCCATATCCACGGCCACTGAACCTCGAGGATTTACTTCTATTTCGTTTCCTCCAAAAACAGATTGAAAAAAAGAGTTGTTGACATAAAAAATAGGAATCAGGTTTTTTTGGTTTTCCTCATCTCCTTTCCCTAAGGCAGCGTCAGATTTTTGTTTGAAATAAGCTTTCATTTGCTCTTCAAGCACTAAAGCTTCAAACTCCTCTGGAGTGAGAACAAGGGGATATTTAGTATTTACCGATCCAATTTTTTCAGTATAAATATATCTATCCAGGACAGGGTCATATTCGTATTTAGAAACTATGCTTGCAGGATTAGGCATCGTAATATTTCCAAAAGTGGGACCTTTTGGAATTGAATCCTGCTCATCTTGAGCAAAGGTTTTAGTAGTGAACAATGAAAGGACAACTAGAAAAACGAGAGGACTAAAGTTTATGTTAAGGGCTTTATAAGTAAGCTTCAAAAGTTTTATAGATTTTTTAAGGCTAATTTGATTATCTCTTCAACGTTTGCATTTGGATTATTATTACAAATTCTTGAAATAATTTTCCCAGATTGTTTCCTTGTGTACCCTAAAGTTTCTAGAGCGGACAAAGCCTCTTCCTTATTGGCATGACTTGGAGACTGAACAATTTCAGTAAGTGACTCTGTAGTTTGTACTTTATCTTTAAGGTCTAATATAACACGCTGAGCTGTTTTTTTTCCAATTCCCTTTACGCTTTGAATAGTGTCTGTGTCTTCGTTTGAAATCGCTTCTACCACTTGCTCTGGGGTAAGTGAAGACAACATGACCCGAGCAGTACTTGCACCAATACCAGACACAGATAGCAATTGTCTAAACACTAAACGCTCTGCTTTATCTATAAATCCATAAAGCGTATGTGAATCTTCTTTGACTTGAAGGTGGGTATAAAGGGTAATTAATTCCTCATCCTTAAGGCGAGAAAAGGTATGAAGTGAAATATTTACTTCATACCCAATGCCGTTACAGTCTACGACTATGTGGGTTGGATTTTTTTCTAAAAGTTTTCCTCGCAGCTGGGTGATCATCTTAACTTAAATTTAGGAACCAAATGTAATAAAATTAAGTTAAGAACTTAAGTGTTTAAGCCTCTTTATAAACTTCTGAAAACCAGTATTTTCTAGACTTTACGCTTATTTTTTTGCTGAGCGTCCACCACTGCAACAGCAGACATATTTACCATCTCATCGACACTTGCTCCGAGTTGAAAAACATGTGCTGGTTTATTGAGCCCCATCAAAATAGGTCCAATGGATCCTGCGCTATTGAGCTCTTTCATCAATTTGTAAGTACTATTGGCAGAGTCTAGATTAGGATAAATAAGTGTGTTTACTTTTTTTCCATTCAATTTTGAAAAGGGGAATTTATCCATTCTCATTCTTTTGTTGAGTGCAAAATCTACCTGTAGTTCGCCGTCCACTGCAATCTCAGGAAAATTTTGGTGCAGGTAATCCACTGCCTCTTTAACCTTGGAGGCATTAGGGTTTTTGGAAGATCCAAAGTTCGAATAAGACGCCATCGCAATAACTGGATCTATACCAAACATTTTGACAGTCTTCGCAGTCATCTGAGCGATTTTAGCTAATACGGTAGCGTCTGGGTTGATGTTAATAGAAGTATCACTTATAAAAATAGGACCTCGTTTGGAGTTCATTAAGTTAGTAGCCGCTACGTTGGTAACGCCGCTTTCTTTGCCGATCAATTCTAATATGGGTTTAAGCACTGCAGGATAAGCCCGGGAATAGCCGGATAACATCGCATCCGCATCTCCATTTTCTACCATCATAGCTGCATAATAGTTACGCTCTCTGATCATTTTTTTAGCATCATAGAAGGTTACTCCTTTTCGGCTTCTCTTTTTCCAAAGGGCTTCAGCGTACTTATGCCTTTGGTCTTTTTCCTCATCCGATTTAGGATCAATGATTGTAATATCCTCAACATCAAATTCAATTTCGGACATTAGTTCCAAAATAACGTCACGTCGTCCCAACAAAATTGGGGTGGCTATTTGTTCATCGTATACAATTTGTGCGGCTTTCAACACATCTAAATGATCGGCTTCAGCATACACAATTCGTTTGGGATCCTGCTTAGCTCGGTTCATAAGCAAGCGAGTAATTTTATCTTCACTACCCATTCTCTCCAGAAGATCTTCTTTATAAGCTTCCCAGTCTAAAATGGGAGTTTGCGCCACACCAGAATCCATAGCTGCTTTCGCAACTGCTGGAGGGATTTCGGCAATAAGACGGGGATCGAAGGGTTTGGGGATAATGTAGTCTTTTCCGTAATTGAGACGTGTTTCAGCGTAGGCAATATTGACCTGTTCTGGAACAGGTTCTTTGGCTAACCTGGCCAAGGCTTTTACGGCAGCCATTTTCATTTCCTCGTTGATTTGAGTCGCTCGAACATCTAAGGCTCCTCTAAAGATATAAGGAAAACCAAGAACATTATTAACCTGATTAGGGTAATCTGTTCTTCCAGTAGCCATAATAATATCTTCCCTTGTCTGTAGCGCCAAGTCATAATCTATTTCAGGGTCTGGGTTCGCCATAGCAAAAACAATGGGATTAGGCGCCATTTTTTTCAACATATCTGGCTTAAGTACACCTCCTACAGAAAGCCCTAAGAATACATCTGCATTTTCCACAGCTTCGGATAGTGTATTAATAGTTCTAGAAGTGGCAAATTCTATTTGTTTGGTTGAAAGGTCGTTTCTATCCTTGTTGATAACTCCTTCACTATCAAACATGACTATATTTTCTTTTTTCACCCCTAGTAAAACGTAAAGTTTAGTACAAGCTATTGCAGCAGAACCTGCTCCAGAAACTACAATTTGAACCTCACCGATTTTTTTTTCAGCAAGTTCAAGTGCATTCAATAAGGCTGCCGCAGAAATAATCGCTGTCCCATGTTGATCGTCGTGCATTACTGGAATAGGTAATTCTGCTTTTAATCGCTCTTCTATTTCGAAAGCTTCTGGGGCCTTGATGTCTTCCAAATTTATCCCCCCAAAGGTGGGCGCAATGTTTTTTACTGTGGCTATAAATTCATCTACGTTTTTAGTATCCACTTCAATGTCAAACACATCAATATCCGCGAAAATTTTAAAAAGCAAAGCCTTCCCTTCCATCACAGGCTTAGAGGCTTCTGCACCTATGTCTCCAAGCCCCAAAACGGCTGTACCATTGGAGATGACGGCTACAAGATTTCCCTTGTTGGTGTATTTGTAGGCATTTTGAACATCTTTTTCAATTTCCTTACATGGCTCGGCCACTCCAGGAGAGTAGGCTAGTCCCAAGTCTCTTTGAGAAGCATGCTTTTTGGTAGGCACTACCTCTATTTTTCCTGGTCTTGGCTTGGCGTGATATACTAAGGCTTCTCTTCGTTTTCTTGATGTACTCATAAATTTTAGGCTACAGTTGAAATAGAATTTACTTCAAGGCTTATTAAGAAAACAAAGGTAAGGCTTATGTCTAATTTTAAAAGAAATCGCTCTTAATATTAAGTCTAGAATACATCAGATCAAAATTGAGCTGGCTTAGATATTTAAAACTTAAAGGATGACTTAGACTTATTGGATATATATTCAATATTTCTTTTCAAACCTTTATATTTTGTTCGCTTTACGGCAGACTTTCTGAAAACTTCATTAAAAACATCTTTGGTAATTTCCTCCCATTGCTCCTTATCGTAATCCAGCAAGTCAGGGTGAGGATTAAACAAAGGCTCGTTGTGAGGCTTACTGAATCTATTCCAGGGACAGACGTCCTGGCAAATGTCGCATCCAAACATCCAGTCCTCAAACTGATGTTCATAACCTTTAGGAATCTCATTCTTAAGCTCAATGGTAAAATAGGATATGCATTTACTGCCATCCACCTTATAAGGCTCATAAATGGCATCTGTTGGACAGGCATCAATGCATTTGGTACAGAAGCCACAATGGTCGGTGACTGGAGTATCTGCCTCAAGCTCCACATCCAGGATCAATTCAGCGATAAAATAAAAGGATCCGGTTTGTTTCGATAAAAGATTAGAATGCTTACCAATCCAGCCCAGTCCGCTTTTGGCGGCCCAGGCTTTCTCAAGCACTGGAGCAGAATCTACAAAAGCCCTACCGTGTATATCTCCAATTTGTTCCTGCAGCGTGTGCATCAACTCTTTCAATTTTCCTTTGATCACATGATGGTAATCCCTACCGTAAGCATATTTACTAATCTTGTAGGTGTCTTCTTTTTGTGTTTCTTCAGGGTAATAGTTATACAATAACGAAATGACGCTTTTTGATCCTTCCACCAATTTGGTAGGATCCAAACGCTTATCGAAGTGATTTTCCATATAGCGCATCTCACCGTGAGCGTTTTGCTTCAGCCAGCTTTCTAGTCGTGGGGCTTCTTCTTCCAGAAATTCTGCTTTAGAAATTCCACAAGACAGAAAACCTAAGCGTTCAGCTTCTGCTTTTATGAGTTGACTATAAGTTTCTTTATTAGAAATAAGCTAAAGTTTAGAGAATTTCACAAATGCATTTTTAGGTTTCAAACTAATTAAAGGCTGAATTTCAATTTCCTCTTTCACTTCTTCAATCTTAAATTTTTTCAGTAACTGATGAATCGTTAAGGTGATTTCATACATCGCAAAATTATTTCCAATACATTTTCGTGGACCAGCACCAAATGGAAAATAAAAATCACTTATACTTCTGGATTCTGAAAACCGATCGGGTTGAAAGTCTAATGGATTGCTCCAATTCTTTGTATTCCTGTGGATTTGATGGACTGAGAAAAGTAAGGTTGTATGTTTTGGAATCTCAAATCCTTTAAAAGTATCTGCTTCTATATTTTGCCTATCGATGAAGTAAACTGGTGGAAATAATCGCATGGATTCTTCAATCACATTCTGCGTATACTTACTCTCTTTTAAAGTTTCAAAAAGGGTAGCATTTTGGAGATGTTTGACTTCAGATCGCAGTTGGTCCTGTACCTCTTGCTTCTGACCAATCAGTTGAATGGTAAACGATAACGCATTGGAGGTCGTCTCATGCCCAGCGATAAACAAGATCAAAATTTCATCGATAAGCTGCTCCTCATCCATTTTCGACCCATCTTCATAGGTCAATGCCATCAACATGTCCAGCAAGTCTTTGCCTTCTTGTCCAGAGTTTTGTCTGCGTTTTATAATACCAGACAACAAGTCTCTGGCTTCCTGGCTTAATCCTAAATTTTTTCTCAGCTGACCGCTCAACAGAAACCACCATTTTTTATAAGGTTGTCTTAGTTCTTTAACCAGCATTTTTTGGGTTTCCTCTGTAATGTACTGTAGTTTTGCTATTTCTTCTGAATTTATCGCGTCGCTAAATAAACTTTTCACCACCACTTTAAAGGCTAAATCATTAAAGATTGGAAAAATATCGATAGTTTTATCGACTTCTATTCGTTCCAGCTCCTTATCGATAGCTTCTACCATAAAATCTAAAAGCGTGTATAAATTCTTTCTGTGGAAAGCAGGCTGAATCAGTTTCCGTTGAAATTTCCAATTCTCTCCTTCTGAAGTTAATAGGCCATGACCTACATATTTTGCTAAGTCTTTGGTCTGAATTTCGGTTTTTCTGAAGTTTTTTTGATTATCTCTGAGGGCATAGATAGCAAATTCCGGATCTCTTGAAAACACCACCGAATTTCCGAAGCCCAAATTCAATCTGAAAGTATCTCCTAAAGCTTCAAAATTCTTATGATGAAAAGGCAATGGATTATTTAAAATGCCTCCAGCATGCTTGAAGAATTCTATGGAAGGAACTTCAGGGAGTTGTTTTAAAGTAGACATACGTATTGATTAAAATAATCCTCCTTGCTTACTTTCTCTAAGTTTTCCAAGGTGTCTATAGGCAGATTCGGTTACTTCTCTGCCACGCGGTGTTCTATTGATAAAGCCTTTCTGGATTAAAAAAGGCTCATACACTTCTTCTATAGTTTCTGCATTTTCACTTACAGCAGTAGCCAAGGTGGTTAGCCCCACCGGACCTCCTTTAAATTTATCTATGATGGTGAGAAGGATCTTATTATCCATATCGTCCAGGCCAAAGGCGTCAACATTTAAAGCCTTCAGGCTATATCTGGAAATCTCCATATCAATTTTGCCGTTGCCCTTAATTTGAGCAAAATCACGTACACGTCTTAGTAAGGCATTAGCAATTCTAGGTGTCCCCCTACTTCTTCCGGCAATTTCTATGGCAGCTTCATTGGTTATAGAAACGCCAAGTATGGAAGCACTTCTTAAGATAATGTCGCTAAGCAATTCCGTAGAATAGTATTCTAGTCGGCTGGAGATACCAAAACGAGCTCTCATAGGTGCCGTAAGCAACCCTGAACGAGTTGTTGCCCCAACCAATGTAAATGGGTTGAGATTGATTTCTACACTTCTGGCATTAGGACCAGATTCAATCATAATATCTATCTTGAAATCTTCCATTGCAGAATAGAGGTACTCTTCAACAACAGAGCTCAACCTGTGAATTTCGTCGATAAAAAGAACGTCACGAGGTTCCAGATTGGTCAATAAGCCAGCAAGGTCACCTGGCTTATCAATAACTGGACCTGATGTAATTTTAATACCGGTTTGCAATTCATTAGCAAGAATATGCGCCAAAGTCGTCTTCCCAAGTCCTGGAGGACCATGAAAAAGTGTATGGTCGAGAGCCTCTCCGCGAAGATTAGCAGCCTTAACAAAAACCTGCAAATTTTCTAAGACATGAGATTGCCCGGCAAAATCATCAAATGAAAGCGGTCTTAAAGCTCTTTCTACTTCTTGATCTTGATTGGAAAAATTGCTCCCAGTGGCATCTAAATTTTCATTCATATGACAAAGATAAATAAAAAAGCCCCCAAGAAATTGATACCTGGAGGCTTCTGATTTTATTTTGATAAATTATTCATTCATCTCGTCTTCATTATCCTGGATAGGCACGTTCTGCGGAACGAAATCCTGACCTGCAATGATATAATCTGTATCTTCTTTATTCATTTTACTATAATCATAAGACCATCTGTACACTTTTGGAATTTCTCCTGGCCAGTTCCCGTGAATATGCTTCACTGGAGTTGTCCACTCAAGAGTATTTGACTTCCAAGGGTTTTGCTCAGCCTTTTTACCGTAAAATATCGAATGTATAAAGTTGTAGACAAAGAACAACTGAGCTCCAGCAGTGATGAAAGCGAATACGGAAATCAAGATGTTCGTATCTGCTAAATCATCGAAGTATGGAAATTCAGTAAATTTATAGTAACGTCTTGGTAATCCTGCCATACCTATAAAATGCATTGGGAAAAAGATACCATAAGCGCCAATGGCGGTGATCCAAAAGTGTACATAACCTAAATTCTTATTCATCATTCTACCAAACATCTTCGGGAACCAGTGGTAAATACCTGCAAATAAACCATAGAGGGCTGAAATACCCATCACTAAGTGGAAGTGAGCAATTACGAAATAGGTATCATGGACGTTGATATCCAATGTACTATCCCCAAGTATGATTCCTGTTAAACCCCCAGTTACAAAGGTTGATACCAAACCAATTGAAAACAACATCCCAGGGTTGAGCTGTAGATTTCCTTTCCAAAGTGTTGTGATATAATTAAAGGCCTTTACACCTGAAGGAATAGCAATAAGTAGAGTTGTGAATGTAAATACAGAGCCCAAGAATGGATTCATACCAGAGACGAACATATGGTGACCCCATACCACTGTAGATAAGAAGGCAATTGCCAAAATAGATGCAATCATTGCTCTATAACCAAAAATTGGCTTTCTGGAGTTGGTCGCAATAATTTCTGAAGTAATTCCAAGTGCTGGTAATAATACAATATAAACTTCAGGGTGACCCAAAAACCAGAATAAATGCTCGTATAATACAGGCGAACCTCCCTGGTAAGAAAGAACTTCACCTTGTATGTAGATATCACTCAAGAAGAATGACGTTCCAAAACTTCTGTCCATCAATAATAATAATCCTGCAGCTAAAAGAACTGGGAAAGAAACCACAC
This sequence comes from uncultured Mesohalobacter sp., assembly GCA_964577705.1. Taxonomy (GTDB): domain Bacteria; phylum Bacteroidota; class Bacteroidia; order Flavobacteriales; family Flavobacteriaceae; genus Psychroflexus. The sequence continues at coordinate 9,469 of CAZOAD010000008.1, read as the reverse complement.
CAATAATTGCAGTTACAAAAAATGCCCAAATGGTTAAAGGTAATCTAGTCATGGTCATACCTTGCGTTCTTAAGTTAAGAACGGTAACGATATAATTAAGAGAACCTAAAAGCGATGATGCTACGAAAATGGTGATAGCTACTAACCATAAGGTCATCCCCAATCCAGAACCACCTATAGCTTGTGGTAAAGCACTAAGTGGTGGATAAACTGTCCATCCAGAAGATGCAGGTCCAGCTTCAACAAAAAAGGAAGAGACAATCACAACACAGGAAATAAAGAATAGCCAAAAAGAAAGCATATTCATAAATCCTGAAGCCATATCTCTGGCTCCGATTTGAAGTGGAATAAGTAAATTACTAAAAGTACCACTTAACCCGGCAGTTAAGACATAAAAAATCATGATGGTACCGTGAATAGTTGAAAGCGCTAAGTAGATACTTGGGTCCATGACGCCATCCTCACCAAATTTTCCTAAAAGAACTTCGTATATCCAGAAGGTTTCATTTGGCCAGGCCAGTTGTAACCTCATAAGCATAGACATTGCTATCCCAATGAAGCCCATGATGAGACCTGAGATTAAGTATTGCTTAGCGATCATCTTGTGATCTGTACTGAAAATGTACTTCTCTATGAAAGTGGGCTCGTGGTGACCTTCCTCGTGTGCATGATCGTTAGCAAGTGGTTGTGCAGCTACTGACATATATATTTTTATTTAATTTTATAATTAATTTTGGGCTGTTAATTCTCCAAAGGTTTGTTGTTCTGAAATCCATTTTTGATACTCTTCTTCTGTCTCAACAACAATCTTCATTTGCATATTGTAGTGGGAAACCCCACAAATTTTATTACAAAGCAAATAATATTCGAACTCATAGCTCTTTTCGTCTGGTCCTAAATTATCGTTGTTTTTGCGAATTTCGTTGATATTTCGAACTTTTTCAACCATGTATTCGCTATTTCGGATTTCTTTAGAAGTTGTTGTAGGAGTAAAACCAAACTGTGTGGTCATACCCGGAACGACATTCATTTGAGATCTAAAAAATGGAAAATAAGCTGAGTGAAGAACGTCTTGTGATCTGAATTTGAACAAAACAGGCTTATCTACTGGTAAATGAAGCTCTGTAGTAATGATATCATCTTGTGCATAAACATCAGATTCATTCAATCCTAATTGGTTTACACCCTCAATAAATCTAACATTAGCTTCACCTAAAGTTCCATCTGCTCCTGAATACCTTGCTCTCCAGTCGAACTGATAAGCGTAAATTTCAACAACAAGTGTATCCTCTGTTTCTTCTACATTCATTATTTCGGACCAACTAAAAAGACCGTAAATAATTAAAGCAGCCAAAGTGATAACTGGAATAATGGTCCAGATAAATTCAAGTTTATCATTATCTGCGTAAAAAAGGGCTTTTTGTCCTTTTTTACCTCTGTATTTATAAGCAAACCAGTGGATTAAAAATTGAATAATCACCTGAACGAACATAATCAGACCAAGAGATATAAAAAACAACTGATCGTAATCCTCGGAATGGGCAGATGCTCCTGGAGCGTAAAATTTGCTTAAACTCCAGAAAGAATAAATCATCAATCCATATAAAAATACGGTAAAAACAAGAAATAGTTTACCTTGTTTTTGATTGTCCTTGTTATTTGCAATTTGAGAGTCGTCACTTTCAATCGGCTGAGATAATTTGAAGATTTTTGAAATCTGCCAAATTGTAATCCCTAATAAAGCTGCGACTAATATTATAAGTAATGCGGTCATCTTCTATCTTTCTTTTAAATAGTTTTAATAGTGAAAATGTTTACTTTCTTCTAAGAAAGCACTGTGTTTAACTGTAAGTGGAGCTTTTGCTAATGCACTGAAGACGGTAAATATAAAGACTCCAGATATAAGTAATACAGAACTGATTTCAGGAATACCGATAAACCAGGATTCTCCAACGGTTCCAGGCATAATCATGACAAAGAAATTGACATAATGTCCCAGTAAAATGATGATTCCCGCAAAAACAACAATCCAGTTGATTCTTTTGAAATCAGAATTGATGAGTATAAGCATTGGGAGTACCCAATTCAATATAACAGTTCCAAAGAATAATAAGGGATAGTCCTCCAGTCTTGAAGCGTAGTAAGTCACTTCTTCAGGTATGTTGGAATACCAAATTAAAAGAAATTGTGAAAACCATAAGTAAGCCCAGAAAATAGAGAAACCCATCATAAATTTGGCTAAATCATGAATATGGCTATTGTTTACATATTCTAAGTAACCTTTACCTTTCAAGTAGATTGTTACTAAGGCAATGGTTGTAACAGCAGAAACCAAAATACTTGCGAGTACGAACCATCCAAATAAGGTGCTAAACCAGTGCGTGTCGATACTCATGATCCAGTCCCATGACATCATAGATTCAGTAACGATAAAGAATACTAAGAACATCGCCGATAATTTGAAGTTACGCTTGTGTAATTTCAAATCGAAACCTTCGTCAAGTTTTCTGGAATTTTTGATGATAAACTTTGAAAACAGAATCCATCCTACAATATAAATGGCTGCTCTGATTAAGAAAAAAGGCGTATTCAAATACGCAGTTTTGTTTTGAATAATTTCATCATGAGCCACAACTTCAGGATCCATCCAGACAAATAAATGATTCAAATGCAAACTAGAAAGTACTAATAATAAATATACTATAATACCTCCTGGCACTAAGTAAGAGGCAATACCTTCCATCACTCTAAAGAGGACAGGAGACCATCCGGCCTGTGCAGCATTTTGTAGTGCATAAAATACAAATACACCCAGTGAGATCAGGAATATAAATAAAGCAGGGACGTAAATAGCTGCCCATGGCTTATTTTGTAATTGATGAAAAATATGCTCTGCATGTTCGTCTTCATGTGCATCGCCTTCGGAGGCATGACTGCCTTCCATTGCTACACTTTCTCCACCATGAGAGGCATGTTCTGCATGAAGCATTTCTTTGACATCCTCTACCGAAGATGGTGCATCTATGAAACCGTAAATCAAACCAATAGCCCCTACTATGATAAGGATTAAAGAGAATAATTTTATTTTACTTGACATTGTGTACATAATATCTCAGCTATGTATTATAGTTATTTTATTCTGACTCTGTTTCGAATTCTCTAGGCTCCTTACCTTCCAATTCATCTTTTAATTGCATCACATAATGATCCACCAACCAAAGTTCTTTATTGTTCATCTGTGAGGCATAAGATCCCATGGTATTGATTCCATGCCACATGACATGATAAACACTACCTTCTGTAATAGCTCTCCCTTGATCATCGTAACTAGGCACCCCTAGAATTTTCTCTCTCTCCACTAAATAACCTTTACCATTGCCTTTATCACCATGACAAGTAGCACAATAAATTGTGTATAATTGCCTTCCCTCAGCAAGATTTTCCTCAGTGTAAGGCACCTCATTTTTCAATTCTTCCTTTGCCTTTTGGTATCCTTCTGGAGAGTCTTCATACTCGTAAGGAGTAAAACCTCTTGGGATGGATCCCTCTACAACTGTAAGGGCTTCTTGTTCTTCTGGAAATATTTCATATTCGCCATAGGTATCGTAAGGAACAGATTCGTACATATTTGGAAAATACTGATAGTTTCTTTCCGTCTCATCGTTACAAGAGATGAGCGTTAAAGCTATAAGTAATATGGTCAACAAACTTTTCATAAACTTATTTATTATCTATTAATTTGATTTCAGCAGCTCCATGCTCGTGGAGCACCTCTGCAATCGCTTGAACATTGGTCTCATTCACTGATATTTCCATCAAAAACTTATCATCAGTTGTTCTTACGTCAGGATTTTCAGCTTTTTTAAATGGCCATAGTTTACTTCTCATATAAAACGTAATCACCATAAGGTGGGCTGCAAAGAAAACAGTCATCTCAAACATAATCGGTACAAAAGCAGGCATGTTTTCAATGTAGCTAAAGCTAGGCTTACCACCAATGTTTTGTGGCCAATCTTCAATCATAATGAAATTCATCATCCAGGTAGCTATAGCCAAACCTACTAAGCCATATAAGAATGAGGTGATAGCCAAACGCGTATGAGGCATTCCCATTGCTTTATCAAGACCATGAACTGGAAATGGACAAAAGACTTCATCAATACTATATTTTTTCTCACGCAAAGCTTTAACGGCTTGCATCAATATATCATCGTCTGTAAAAATCGCATGTAAAACTTTTGATGCCATTATGAGTTCGATTTTGAGTTAAACTGTGCTGAAAAATCTGGTAAAGGTTCCTGTTCTGGATCATCGTACAACTTCGCATCATCCCCTTTTTCAGCTCTTATCTTTTTATATTTTTCTCCTGAAGATTTTAATATAGACTTCACTTCTGCCTGAGCAATCACAGGGAATGTTCTTGAGTATAATAAAAATAATACAAAGAAGAATCCAATGGTTCCAACAAAAATTCCAATATCAACAAAGGTTGGAGAGAACATAGTCCAGGCGGATGGCATATAATCTCTATGCAGTGAGGTTACGATAATTACAAAACGCTCAAACCACATCCCAATGTTTACAACTATGGATATAAAGAAAGAGAACATAATACTTCTCCTTAACTTAGGGAACCACATAAATTGAGGTGAAAATACATTACAGGTCATCATTGCCCAATAAGCCCATGCATAAGGTCCGGTAGCCCTATTTAAAAAAGCATACTGTTCGTATTCAACGCCAGAGTACCAGGCCATAAATAACTCGGTGATGTAAGCCACACCCACAATAGAACCTGTAATCATAATTACAATATTCATCAATTCGATATGCTGGATGGTGATATAGTTTTCCAGGTTAGATACTTTTCTCATGATGATGAGAAGTGTATTTACCATCGCAAATCCTGAAAATACAGCTCCTGCAACGAAATATGGAGGAAATATAGTGGTATGCCATCCCGGAATGACAGAGGTAGCAAAGTCAAAAGATACAATAGTGTGTACTGATAATACGAGTGGAGTCGCTAAACCTGCAAGCACAAGAGAAACCTCTTCAAAACGTTGCCAGTCTTTAGCTCTACCACTCCATCCGAAAGATAGAATACCGTAAATGTGCTTTTGAAAAGGTTTCACCGCTCTGTCTCTTATCATTGCGAAATCAGGAAGTAAGCCAGTCCACCAGAATACCAGCGAAACTGATAAATAGGTAGAAATCGCAAACACGTCCCAAAGCAGTGGAGAGTTAAAGTTCACCCACAAAGAGCCATATTGATTTGGTATAGGTAATACCCAATAGGCTAACCATGGACGACCCATGTGAATAATTGGAAAAAGACCAGCCTGTACAACAGAGAAGATCGTCATTGCTTCCGCAGATCGGTTAATAGCCATTCTCCATTTCTGTCTAAAAAGCAAAAGTACAGCTGAAATAAGCGTACCAGCGTGACCGATACCTACCCACCATACAAAGTTGGTAATATCCCAGGCCCATCCAATAGTTTTATTGAGACCCCAGGTACCAATACCTTCAGAGACAGTGTAGACAATACAGCCTAAACCCCATAAAAAGGCGATGAGTGCTATTGAAAAAACAACCCACCATGATTTATTTGCCTTTCCCTCTACAGGTCTTACCACATCCAATGTAACGTCGTGGTAGGACTTATCTCCTGTAACTAAGGGTTTTCTAATAGGCGATTCGTAATGAGACATAATTTAGTATAAATTTATTCCTAGTTAGTTGATTATGCTTCTGTTGTATTTCGAACTTTAGTATGATACATCACGTTTGGCTTAGTACCTAAATACTCGAGCAAGTGATACATTCTATCCTCTTGTGTTTTCTCATATACAACACTTTCCTTGTCGTTGATGTCTCCAAATACCATGGCACCATTATCACAAGCAGCAGAACATGCAGTTTGGAACTCGCCATCTTCAATAACTCTACCATCTCGCTTAGCGTCGAGGATTGTTTTTTGCGTCATTTGAATACACATAGAACATTTCTCCATCACACCACGTGACCTTACAGTGACATCTGGATTCAATACCATACGGCCAAGATCATTGTTCATGTGGTAATCAAATTCGTCATTTTGGTTGTATAAGAACCAGTTGAATCGTCTTACTTTATAAGGACAGTTGTTAGCACAGTATCTTGTTCCTACACAACGGTTATAAGTCATATGGTTTTGACCTTGTCGTCCGTGAGCAGAGGCGGCAACAGGACAAACCGTCTCACATGGAGCGTGGTTACAGTGCTGACACATAACAGGCTGAAAAATAACCTGAACATCTTCTGCTGAAGCCACTTCAAGATCTCCGTAAGTTCCAATAGCACTTCCTAAACCAGAAATGTCATTTTTCTTTTCATAATCACCTTGGATAGTTTCTTCTGAAGAATAGTAGCGGTCAATTCTCAACCAGTGCATATCTCTACTCTTACGGATTTCACTCTTACCAACCACAGGGACATTATTTTCACTATGACAAGCGATCACACAGGCTCCACAACCAGTACAAGCGTTCAAGTCTATAGATAAATTGAAATGGTGACCAATAGAACGGTCAAACTCATCCCATAAATCAACATCAGGGTTAGTTACCTCAACCTCCTGGTGATTTAAGGACACCTCTGGAGTTGGGTTCCAATGGTGTTTATCTTTTGTATTAAAAATTTCTAAAGAAGTTTCTTTAACGATATCTTTTCTACCCATCATGGTATGATGAAGCTGAACACAAGCAAATTCATGAACTCCTTCCACTTTATCAACCTTTACATTTTGATTGACATCAAAGTCCTGATAGAGAGGAAAAGCATTCACACCAACCTGCATTTCTTCCTGGATAGACTCTGTCTTTCCATAACCAAGCGCAAGTCCAATAGAACCTGGAGCTTGCCCTGGCTGAATAATGACAGGTAACTTCTCAAGTTTAGTTTCACCAATTGCAACCGTCACGTAATTTCCGTTCAGTGCTCCATTGGCCACATTGGTATTTTCAAGCTGCAGAGCTTCTGCATCAAATTTGGACATGGTCACATAATTGTCCCATGAGGTCCTTGTAACTGGATCTGGCATTTCCTGCAACCACGGGTTATTGGCCTGGCGACCATCACCCATAGAAGTTTTGGTATATAAAGTCAATTCAAATGCTTCTGAATCACTCTTGGCAAGAAGCCTTCTGGCTCCTGCACTCATATCTATAGCTGAGACTTCATTTGCTTCCGGAAGGCTCATATCATAAACAAAACTACCATCGTGAAGAGATTTGTTCCAGGACATCCCTTCAAAGGTAGATTTGAAATTATCTTTCACATACTCATGATAGCTAATGGAATTACCATTCAATTTCAATAAGCATTCTTCAAACTGTTTCGTATTGAAAAGTGGTTTTATAGTCGGCTGAATCAAGCTAAAATCATTTTTAGTAAATCTCACATCACCCCAGGATTCTAAATAATGAGGAGTTGCTGCGACATACTTACAAAGCTTAGCCGTTTCGTCTTTCTTCATAGAAAAACTCACAGTAGTGTCAACGTTTTCCAGTGCAGATGTAAATTCATCAGCATTTGGAAGTGAATAGGCTGGGTTGACGCCCGCAATCATCAAAGCACCAACATTACCAGCTTTCATTTCAGAAATCAAAGTTTTGATTTTTGAATTTTTACCCTGACGTATCAATCTTGGATTTTCAAGATCAAAGACAGCGCTGTTTAGCTTTTCGTTGATTTCTAAAGCCATGGCTTGCGCCTCGACCGACTGAAGTCCAGTAACAAAAATCCCGCCAGATGATTTAGATTTCAATTGCGCAACCGCACTATCCACGTGAGCTTTCAATGCATCACTCAAGCTAGTTGAAGCTACTCTTCCAACAATCTGGTTGTAAACTTCAACTACTATTTGTTTTTGTAAAGAAGGTTTTACAGGAATTCTTTTGTCTGCGTTTGCACCACTCAAAGACATGTTGGCTTCAAACTGTACGTGACGAGACATTTTACCATTCTTAGGAACTCTACTTTTACTATATCCAGAATCGAAAGCGCCACCTTGCCAGTCCCCTAGAAAATCTGCTCCAACAGAAACAATCATTTCAGATTTTGAAAAATCATAGTTAGGAAGAGCTCTGTATCCATACTTAGCTTCAAAGGCATCTAAAGCAGCTTCATCGGAAACTGTATCGTAAACCACATGAACTACATTTGGATACTTTGCTTGAAATTCTTTAATCAACTTATCTGTAGATGGTGAAGCAAAAGTTTGCGTCAGAAGATAAGTTCTTTTATCTGCTTTTGTTTTTAATTCAGTTTCCAAAGATGAGAAAAACTCAGTCCAGGTCACATCTCTATTTTCAATTTGTGGATTTTGAAGACGTTTGATGTCATATAAATCCAAAACTGAAGCATGAACTCTAGCTTTACCAGCAGAGAGTCCTTTAGATTCCTTGTTAGTTTCAATTTTGATAGGCCGCCCTTCTCTGGTTTTTACAAGAATGCTTGCAAAATCAAACCCATCTGCTATGGTTGTTGCATAATAGTCTGCAACACCCGGCACAATGCGTTCTGGCTGAACAACGTAAGGAATAGACTTAATAACAGGACCTTCACAAGCCGCTAACGACGCAGCCGCTGTACTAAATCCAACATACTTTAAAAAGTCTCTACGAGAAGTTTGAGAACTCTCCAATTTATCCTTATCACCTAAAAACTCATCTGCAGGTATATGGTCTGCAAATTCATTTTGTTCAAGTGCTTCTACCAAAGAACTGTTGTCCTCAAGTTGTTCGGCACTTTTCCAATATTTCTTTTCTGATGACATATTGAACTCTAATTTTCTATATTAATATTAATAATGACACTTTCCACATTCCAATCCACCCATCTCAGCAGCAGTTAGCTCTTCGACATCATATTTTTTGGAAAGTTCTTCATGTATTTTTTCGTAGTAAGCATTACCCTCAACTTTAATGTTGGTTTCACGGTGACAATTGATACACCATCCCATAGTTAAAGGAGCGTACTGCTTTTGAATTTCGTAAGTTTCTACAGGTCCATGACACGTCTGGCATTCGATACCTCCAACCGTAACGTGTTGTGAGTGGTTAAAATATGCAAAATCAGGCAGGTTGTGAATACGTATCCATTTTACCGGTTTTGTCTCACCAGTGTAAGACTGGGTGGAAGTATCCCATCCCGTAGCCTCGTATAGTTTCTGTATTTCTGCATTGTAATCAACTCCATATTCTTCCTGACCTTCAGCCTGAGTTTCAGGAGCCACCTCAGCGATTTGCTTATGACAATTCATACACACATTCAACGAAGGAATTCCAGAATGCTTAGATACTCTAGCCGAGGAGTGACAATACTTACATTCAATTTGGTTGTCACCAGCGTGAATTCTGTGCGAATAATGGATAGGCTGAATAGGCTCGTAACCTTGGTCAACTCCAACTTGCATCAAGAACCC